>PEZW01000027.1:32350-41609 GCA_002773985.1 Candidatus Berkelbacteria bacterium CG10_big_fil_rev_8_21_14_0_10_43_13 | reverse complement strand
ATGAATACAATTCCTTGTAGATAAATGATTGATTATTGGCTCTAGAATAGCACAAACTGGTACTTTTAGCACCCAGATTTTGATATTAAGCCCGAAATTACATATTCGATACCGCTGTTATGTAATTCAAATCAAAGTGTCATTCTGAGATAACGAAGAATCCGTTCGATTTCACTCCAGCCTTCGTTAAAGCTACGGCAGGCAGGCAGGACAGGTCTCTCTAGATCCTTCGCCTCCATGCTACATCGGCTCAGGATGACAATTATACAACACTGGTATTAGATACAATTATTACAGTTACTAGTCCAATTTGTAATTTAGTTAAATTTGTAATTTTGTAGTAAGTTTATCGTTTCACGATGGAGCTAAATTCTTCTTGACCGGTGATGTACCCCATAATCAAATAAGCGACAATACCGGTCAGCCCGGCAAAGAGGGTTTGCTGGAAAACTCCCCAAAATCTAGTCATATCGACAAAATTTGCCGCCAGATGCATCGAAAGATAGATGACCAGACCCATGACGAAGGAGCTGAGAAGTGTTTTCGTATACGAGACGATCAAACTCCGGTTGAGAATTCCTGGGTATTTTTTGCGAAGATAATGGATCAGAACGATCATGTTGAAATAACTGCCGATCGAGAAGGCCAGTGCCAGACCAGAGACGGACATCGCTCGGGCCAGGGGATAGCCGATAGTTACTGATATAATCGTTGTCGCGATAGATATATACATTGGTGTTCGCGTGTTTTTGAGTGCATAAAAAGCTTTTGATAAAAGTGGGATTACCCCCGCGGCCAAGATAGAGATCGACAGAAAACCAAGTGTCAAAGCTGTCGTCCTCGTGTCATCCCAGGTAAACTTACCCGAGCCGAGAATCAGTCGGATAATCTGAGCGCGCATCAAAATAAAGAAAACTGTCGATGGTATCAGTAGATAACCCATAATCCGAAGTGTGTGATTCAGATAATAAGAAAACTCTCCGGGTTCGTTAGCAGAGATTTTTTTGGCCAGTGTGGGGAAGATTGCCGTTGCAAACGAAGTACCAAGTACAACAACCGGCATTGTTTGAATATTTGTTGCCAGATTAAATGCCGAGATTGATCCAACCGCCAACATCGAGGCAATAGCCGTATAAACAATCAGCATAATCTGATTTGAGCCCATACTGATCGTCCGTGGAACCATCAGTCGGATGATACGTCTAATCGGTTTTTCTGTTATTGAAATTATCGGCTGCCAGCGAAAACCAAGTCTCATCACCGGAACAACCTGGACCAGCATATGCAAAAAAGCTCCAGCGACAACACCGTAGATCACTCCGATGACTCCGTAGCGTGGCGCCAGATAGGCAGCACTGATTATAATGGCACAATTATAAAAGATCGGTGCCAGAGAATAGGCCAGAAATCTCTTATGACAATTTAGAACCGCGCCGATGATGTAGGAAACAGAGAAGAAAACTGGCGTCAGCATTATCAGACGGGCATATTTGACAGCCAAGGCCATCCTGACTGCATCAAAATTTGGCGCCACTAGCGGCATCAGATATGGCATCAGATAGTAAAGGGTTACAGCCGAAAAAATCATCAACACAAGAGCGAGATTGATCAGAATATTTGTGACTCGAAAGCCCTCTTCTTCCTCACCTTTTGTCAGGTAATCGGAAAAAATCGGAATAAAAGCCGAGGTGATCGCTCCGAGTACGAGAAAATTGAAGATTAGGTCGGGGATACGAAAAGCAGCATAGTAAATATCAAGGTTTGAAGTTGCGATGTAGTGAGTCAGGATTCGGTCACGAATTAGCCCGAGCAGATTTGAAATTGTCAAAGTGACAATTAAAATAATGCTGGCGCCACGAAGAGAATTTTCCTTCGAAAAAAGATTAAAAATCCTTTTCATATTTTAATCACTTTTTTTCTTATCTTCTTTTGCAATCTCTTTCTCATCAAAATACTTGAGAAATTCTTTATCATCAATAGTTTCTTTTTTCAATAAATCTTCAGCAATCTCAGTTACAACTTTTTTGTGTGACTTGATAAGTTTATCGGCTCGATCGCGTCCGTCAGCGATCAGCTTTGTCACCTCTTCGTCAATGATTTTGGCGATATCTTCAGAGTAATTACGGTGCTCAGTGTGCTCTTTGCCAAGAAAGGGCATGTCATCATGATGGCCATAGGTCTGAGGACCAAGTCGGTCAGACATGCCGTATTCTGTCACCATATGACGGGCCAGCTCTGTTGCCTTCTTCATATCGTTTTGGGCACCAGTCGTCACATTTTCCTTGCCGAAGAATTCCTCCTCAGTTACACGGCCGCCCATCAGGGTGGCTATCTCATCAAGAAAATGTGCCTTGGTCTGCAACTTACGCTCCTCGGTCGGCATATTCCAAGTGTAGCCAAGCGCCATCCGGCGAGAAATAATTGAGATTTTGTGGACTGGATCAGCATTTGGCAGGATATGGCTGACGACGGCGTGACCAGCTTCGTGAAATGCCGTGATCTTTTTTTCCCTCTCGAGCAAAACCTTCAAGCGTTTTTCTGGTCCCATCATCACTTTTTCGATTGACTCGTTCAAGTGAGCTTGTGTCACAGTTTTTTTGTTTTCCCGCGCTGCCATAATAGCCGCTTCATTGGTCAAATTTTTCAGATCTGCGCCAGAAAAACCTGGAGTAGATGCAGCAATCTTCGCCAGATCAACACCGGATTCGACCGGTTTGTTTTTGGTGTGGACTTTGAGAATTGCCGTCCTCTCGGTCCGATCCGGTAGATCGATATAAACCTGACGATCAAATCGTCCTGGACGAAGTAGCGCCGGGTCGAGAACATCGGGTCGGTTGGTCGCCGCGACAACGATGACATTGTCTGTCGCCTCGAAGCCATCCATCTCAACTAATATCTGATTTAGGGTTTGTTCGCGCTCATCGTGCGAACCGCCGAGACCGGAACCACGCTGACGACCGATAGCATCGAGTTCATCGACAAATATAATTGCTGGAGCATTGCGCTTGGCCTTCAGGAAAAGGTCGCGGACACGTGAAGCACCAACACCGACAAACATCTCGACAAATTCTGAAGCGGAGATAGAAAAGAAGGGGACACCGGCTTCACCGGCAACGGCACGTGCCATCAGGGTTTTACCAGTACCGGGAGAGCCGACGAGTAAGACGCCGCGAGGAATTTCAGCACCTAGATCACGATATTTCTTGGGGTTTTTCAAAAAATCTACCACTTCAAAAAGTTCCTGCTTTGCCTCATCCGCACCAGCAACATCAGCGAAAGCAATTTTTTTGTTGCCCATAAAGAGCTTGGCTGTCGACTTGCCAAAACTCATCGCCTTTGAGTTTGCACCCTGAGCTGAGCGAAGCATGAAGAAAATCAGGCCACCGATCAGGAAGATCGGCAAGAAGATACTGGCTAAGTTGTACCAAACTGCTGAGCCAGAAGTGTCCTCGACCGTAATTTTGGTTTTATCTGGTGTGATACCGTAATCTTTGAGTGTCGAATTTGCCTCTTGAATCGCAACCTCTGAGCTACCATTCTTCAGCGTGGCGGTAACCTCAGAATCCTTGATCGAAACTTTTTCAACTTTACCATCTTGGACGTCCTGGGCGATCTGTGAGATTGCCACCTGTTTCGGCGCGGCTACTTTATCACCGATATAACTATTTATCAATACTAGAGCAACAAAAACAATCAAAATATAAAAGACTGTTCTGCTACCACTCTTGCTATTGTCTGGTTTCATTATCTAATCCTATTTGTTTAATTTTTCAACTCTAATTTTACCACGTACGAGTGAGATTCGCAACGAGTGGGGGAGTGGCTTCCATTTTTTACCACGACCTCTCCGAAGCACCGCCATAACTTCGTCGATTTGTTTGAATGTAATGTCTGTCAGATCAGAAATCTCAGCAACAGATAGTCGCAAAGTCAGTCGTTGCAACGCCAACGGTAGAGCCTGCCACGATTTATGGTCTAGAGTCACCAAATCAGATCTATTTTCGGACCTTAATGTAGTCAGAGTCGCCCGGGCTGTTTCTTCCAGATAATTATAATCATCGGCAAAAATCTCCGCTGATCCAGCCAAAGTGGCGACAACGTTGGGATTGATTTTGGAAATCTGAGGCAAAATCTGATGACGAATATAGTTGCGAGAATAGATGATATCGCTGTTCGAGTCATCTGTCCGGAAGCGAATGTTGCGGTCAGCTAGATATTTTTCGATTTCTGGTCGTGAAATTGTCAGTAGGGGACGGATGAATTTTTCGCGCACTCGGGGGATTGCTTTCAAGCCCGAAAATCCGCTACCGCGAATCAGCCGCAACAGGACCGTCTCAGCCTGGTCGTTTTGATTGTGAGCAATTGCAACTTTGTCGGCTCGCTCCCCTGCCAACAAATTTTGAAAAAATGCGTAGCGGGCAATCCTTGCTTCATCCTCACTTTTATATGAATTAATTTTTTTTGCTCGATCGACGATACAGTCAATCCCCCGCTCTCGGCAAAAGTCCGCCACAAATTTTTCGTCCATATCGCTCTCGCTTCCCCGCAAACGATGATTGAAATGGACTGCTGAAATTTGAATCCCGAGTTTGTCTTTCAATTCCAACAAAACCGAAAGTAGACAGATTGAATCAGCTCCCCCGCTGACAGCGACAGCAATTTTTTCACCCGACAAAATTAAACTATCTTTAATAATTTCTTTATAGACCTTGCCGGTGACAGATTTTTGACTGAATTTGTTCATACCTGTGATTAAACACTAATTTGACAAAAAAATCGAGTCCCTGACTCGATGTTGAATCGATTACCTGTTTATGTTATACTAAAAGCTGCATTGTGATGCGGGGTAGAGCAGTCTGGTAGCTCGCGTGGCTCATAACCATGAGGTCGTTGGTTCAAATCCAACCCCCGCTACCAAAAGTTTTCAATGTTTTGAATATTTTTGGTAGCAATAACCAAGAAACAAGATACAAACACCAAATAAATCTCAAGTTTGCCAAAATTACAAAATTTGAAGATTGAAATTTAGATATTTTTTGGTTATTGTATCTTGGTGATTGGTTATTTTTAATTTAGTGGCAGGGTAGCTCAGTTGGTTAGAGCACAGGACTCATAAGCCTGGGGTCGTGGGTTCAACTCCCACCCCTGCTACCAAAAATAATGACGGTCAAATTTGACTGGCATTTTTTTTGTTATTTTTATTATTTCTTTCCAAAAAAGTATTGCCACCACAGAGAGTAATTTGGCTGTTTGATTTTTACTTCAGGCAAGCCGCTGTCCGGCGTTTTTTCCTTGACAGTATCAGGCGGCAGAGCGATGACTGTCTCCCCCACCAGCATATAGCCAAGTTTTTCTCTGGCTTTCATCTCCTTGTACTCGTCCGTCTGATCATAATTGATCTGATTTTGCAGTTCGGTGATTTTGCTCCTCATCACCACTAGAGCGTTCTTTTCCTCAGCAATTTGCTGATTTGATTTGTAATTTGTGTAAACTGATTGACTGACGACGACGACAAGGTAAACCAGAAAGCCAAAAACCACCAGATTGCCAAGCGTCATCGGGATGTATTCTTCAATTCGTTCTCTGGTTTTGCGAAAAAATTTTCTCATTACTTTCATTATAAGTTAATTTCATCGATAAGAAAAATCCCCCCGACATTCTTCGGGGGGATTTTTCGCTCGTTCAGTCTAGACTATTACCAACGATTTGGTTTTTTGCCGTTTGGTTTCCTTGTGTTCGACTTGGTTTTTTCCCGAACAACTACTTTTGCATTCTCAGTCTTAGCATTGTTTTGAATTTTCTTCATATCTCCTGTGGTCGCTGCCGCCATTTCCTCACGGCCGGAAAACCAGTAGAAATATCCGCCGGTAACCGCTCCCGCCAAAATGATCAATACTGCCAGGACGATCCATGGTGTCCAGTTTGTTGACTCATTTGACTCTGGACTGCTTGCCTCAGCTGCTTTGACAACACCATTGCTGTCGTCCGGAGTCGCAGTAGCTTCAGGCGCCGCTTCCGCTGCAGGTGCCGGTGCCGATTTTGCAGAAGCAATGAGTGGGGTGATAGATGTAGTTGTCTCCGTTGTCTCTGCTGCTGCCGGAGCTGGGGTTGTAGGTGAAGTCGTGAAACTTGATTCAGTAACACTGACCGTCTCTGGCGAACCAGATGATATAGTCCTGTAATAATAGGTCGTGCCAGCTACTAGCCCAGAAATTGTGATGCTGTGACTCTCGGTCTTGCTATCACCCATGTCAAATGTAGCTGTCGAATTGGCATAGCCATAATTCGAGCCCGCAACATAATCAGCGATGCTAGAATGTGACACTGTGTCGTAAATCACTCTCGAGGTTGCCGGCTGATCCGTCGTCCAGGTAATAGTGATCGAGGTCGCCGAGGCGCTGCTGGAAGACTGTACTGAGATAGCCGGTGCAATGTCGATGGTGAAATTAACTGTGGTTGAGTTACCAATCGCATCGGTGGCAGTGATAGTGTAGCCATCATTGGCACTCAGAGTGATGGTGTTGCCGGACGTATAAGCAACGTTGTTAACGAAGATTGAAGCGGCATCACTACCGACTGTAACAGTCTTGGCTGTCTCGTAGGTCTCGCCGTTAGTTACGCCAGAGATTGTCGGTCCGGTTGTATCTGGTGAAACTGTGACGGTCACTGTGTAATCTTGAGTAGTGCCATCTATCGCTGAAATGGTGTAGGTTACAGAATTTGTAAAATCTTTGGCTACATCACTTGCCGGACTGACAGGAGTGGAAGCAACACTTGTCGTGGTGATTGTTGGCACCAGCGCTGTCACGTCAGTACCGTTTGGCACGGTCAAACTGACAGTGTGAGCGGAGGTATCAACCGTGCCGGTAACTGCCGGACTCAAACCATTGAAATCAAAGGTGGAAATCGCCTTGTTGTCACTTAAAGTCGTCATCGCTGAGTCGATATAGTAAGGCTTGTAGGTAACACTACCGGTTGAAGCATTGTCAATTTCTCCGGTAATTATTGATGCACTTGTTGTGTTCCACCAGTTTTGGGTGGCATCAATATCGCCGGAGCCTTCATTTTTAAGTGCCGTGCCAGTAGCTAAGAAGCTATTTTTATTGGCGATAACACTGGTTATGCTCCCCGCCCCAATTCGCAAGCCTCTCAAACCCCAGTCATCTAAACTATTACCAGTAATGGTTATTCCGGCAATTGACCCGACTGTTGAGTCGCCAAGATCGACGCGGAAATCAGTCAGGAAAGCAACCTGGCTGCCAGAACCACCGCCAAGTGTGTTGTTTGTAAAGACCAGATTGGCAATTGGACCAAGTTCACTTGTCCAGATCACAATAGAATTGTCGTAAGACAGTGCTGTTAGAGCGTTGTTGTTGACAGTTGAAGCAGAGACATCATACAGCTCAAGCGGATTACCATAATTCGCAGTGATCGTGTTTTCACTAATCATCCAGCCAGTCTGAGCGGTAGCACCAGCTTCGGCATAAATGCCGGTCGAAACGTTGGAGATTGTAATAATGTTATTTGAGATCGTCAGATTATTTGAATTACTGTAACCGGTACCACCAATCCAAACACCAAGACCGTTATCGCCGGAAGTTGTAATAGTGTTACCGGAAATTGTAACGTTGTTCGCACCAGTAACAGTGATCGCTTGCGTATTAACCCCACCTGAGGTCGATACTATTGTAAAATTTTTAATTGCGGCATCGTCGGCTGTAACGTTGAAGCCGTTTTGTCCCGTAGTTGGGATTAAATATGTTCCTGCCACACTGGCACCAACGATTGAAACCCCCTTGTTGACATTGACGGTTTCGTTGTAGGTGCCAGAATTTACAACAATTGCATCACCGGTTGAAGCACCATCGACAGCATTTTGGATCGTCGCAAAGGTTGGCTCATTGACATCAAAGGAGCTATTTGTATTTGAATCGATAAACACTGCAACATTACTGCCGCTAACGATCACATCATCGATGGCAATATTGCCTGAGTCTTTGGTGTAAGTGAATCTAACTTGGCGATCGCTCGAAGAAAGTGTGATCGTCTTTGTCGTGCCACTAGTCGGAATCGAGGTGATGTTTCCATCGGTTGGGGTTGACCAGCTAGTACCATTATAGGTTTCAACCAATAAGGCACTAGACCCTGAGGTACCGACACCTCTCAACCAAAAAGTCATCGAGGTCGCGTTGGCAAAAAGCGGTGAAACGATCTGGACACCGGTGGCATCCATTTTTACTGCTGGCGCTGTTGTACCATAATAACCGGTTCCCGTGTAGCTCCCGGTAATTCCCGCAAATGTCCAATTGGTCGGGGCTGTTGGAGCGTTATCGAAGCCTTCGTTAATAAATTCTATAGACGGTGCCGTCGCCTTTGCCACAGGGGCGGTGATGTAGCCGGTGACAGCCCAGAGTGGTACAGCGACCACTGTCATCACCAGATACAAGAGAGATTTTTTCAAAAACTCTTTCATAAATCCTCCAAAAATTAGTAGATATTTTAGTAGATAGTTGATAGTTTATAGAAAACAATTGAAATTAGGATAATCGCATTACTCGAACAACGATCGAATTCATTATTTGATGTTCGAATAATTAATTTTCCATTCCTGAATACTTCCCTCCAAGAGGACAACAAGAATACTAGTACAATTATACAACAAGCCAAAAATGCCTGCTGCCCCTCTGGCAAGAACAAAATAATTTAGTTGCAAGTACCGAGTTCCGAGTACCCAGTAGAACCCCAAAAAAAACAAAAAACACACACTGGTAGCAATTAACGGAATCCGGATCACATAGAATCAATAGAAAAACAGGAAAAACATACTGGGGCTTTTGTTTGGACCTTCAAACCGTGAGGCTTAAAAGTATCAGTTTTTAATATTTCCGACTGGAAGATAAGTGCCCATAATCTTCATACTTTTTCATACTTTTCTGAAAAAATCATAAGCTCTTCTAGTCGTGGTTATAAGTATATATGAACTCCTCACACTGTCAACCATTAAAAAATAGCCTCATTGGGAGGCTATTTTTTAAGTTATCCACAGGCGTCTCCTCCCCTTTTCAGGGGGAGGCTGGGGTGGGGTTTATAGTTTTTCCTTTTTTAGAATTTATACATTTCAGCAATTTTGGCAATAAATTTATTGAAGACCTCTAAGATTGCAGGTTTGCGTCGGCCAAACATATTATCGACGATGATAGTGTCTTCCAGTTGTCCGTTCTCAGTAAAAGCACCTTTGACGACGCCGATACCCATATCA
>PEZW01000027.1:0-32271 GCA_002773985.1 Candidatus Berkelbacteria bacterium CG10_big_fil_rev_8_21_14_0_10_43_13 | reverse complement strand
TTGATAAAATCCCACGGTGTTAGACCAAAGGCAAAATGCTCGAAATAGTTTCGGTTGATCATATCTTTGGTTTTCAAAGCAGCGGCAGAGTTTAGCTTCGGATCGACTTTCAGCGGAGGAAGACCGTAGTAGGTTCGCTCAGAGTTGACCAGATATTCGACATTGGCCGGAGTGATGTCAGAAGCAAAGACTGTACCGGCATTGACAACAAAAATTCCCGCCATAACGGCGGCTGAAAATACGATTTTACCCGCCTTGGCTCGCGCCAGGAGAGACAGGTTGAATTTGTGGCTTTTGGTTTTCATTTGGTTCCTCTCCTTTTCAAGGAGAGGTCAGGTGAGGTTTTTTTGGTTTTAATAAAGTATGACTTTTTCATACTTATTTTTAGAAATTATATGAGTATATCAAATACAACACAATTTGTCAAGGGCTTTGACACAGACTTTGTGTTTTAATATTTTCTACAAATATGGACGATCGTCCATATTTGTAGAATTAATGACTCAATCAGACCGTTTCATTGAAAAAAAGACGCAATTTTGATACGCTTATAATATGAAAATTAGATTGGGAATAATCCGCAATCCAATCATATTTTTAGGGCCTGTAGCTCAGTGGTTAGAGCAGGCGGCTCATAACCGCTTGGTCGCAGGTTCGAACCCTGCCAGGCCCACCACACTCCGCCTTCGGCTTCGCGTGGCAAGCCGACGCAGGAGTTTGTCTAGTGTGGTTCAAACGTGCTTCAATTTGAGTATAGTTGGATTTTTTGTATAATAAGGCAACGCGTTTATGCATTTTTACAGGACTTAAATAAAAACTCACAGACCACCGGTAAAACATTTAGAAAAAACATTTGCTTATAACAAAAAACTAGTCCAAGACTAGTTTTTTGTTATGTCTGAGCATAATCATAATAAATGGATGTTTTTGACATATTTGAACAGAACAATTTATTTGACAAAGAATATTTTTATGATATTTTATTTGAAGCGTTAAAAACGCGAGCGGAGACTAGCCGTGAACTTCCCAGAGGTATTGCGCGGTCTGCTGATGCGACGAACGAAGATGACCAAGGAGACACCGACCGAAATCGATCCGTACTGGTGGCGGAAGAATCGAATTCTAGCCATGATGGAGGAAAATCCTGACCACTACCGAGCCTATCTCCTCCATCGTGTGTCCTGCGGAGAACGAATCTGGTTGACCACCTACACCCTGGGAAACAGGGCTGTCACCTTCGTTCTATGCGGCGACGGTGAAGAAATCGCAGTGGCGATGGCCTCGCCACCAGGCGATTTCTGGCTCACATGTGGACTGATCGAACAGAACAGGGGCGAGACTGTCAACGACTATGTTGACCGGTGTCTGCAACACCAGTTTCAGGTCGTTTCGTGATCACAAAGGGGGTTTCAGCTAAGCCGGCCAATATTCTTCACACTGTGAGGTGAGGCACCCCCCTAATTGGGATTATTCATCCTCGGGTCACAAACATGCTCGCTTGTATTCACTGGAGTAGTTCAAAAATTTAACACTATGTTCTATCAAGAAAACTACACCGCAAAACGGTGTTTTTTCTTTAGACAATACAGGCAATTGTTAGATTCTCATGGTATTGATATAATGAATAAAAGCTCGTGAACTTGAAATTTTATTTATGCATCTAAAAACAAAAAAAAATCTACTAATCGTGCTTTTCATTATAATAGTGTTAATTGGTGGCTTGTCGGTCACCCTTTTTTCGTATCAAAAAGTCTACGCCGGTAAGATCTATAAGAACATTTATTTCAGTGAGATCAATCTGTCAGGTAAGACCAAGATACAAGCGAAATATTTACTCGACAACGAGATACGATCTGTGCTCAATCGCAGGGTTACCATCTCCGCCAACGACAAGTCTGTCAGCGCAACTCTAGCAGACACAGGCTTAAGTTTTGACTCTGACAGTGTGATCAAGCAAAGTTATAAAATTGGTAGATCCGGCTCGTTCGTCAATCAGCTCAAAACTTCCATGCTGACATTGTTTCGGAAGAACAATCTGGCTGCCACTCCGGCGATAAGTCAGGAAAAATACAAGCAGTTCGTCGATATTGCTGTGGCTCAACTAAACGTCACACCCCAAGATGCGGCGCTGACGGTCCAGAACGGTCAGGTCGTGCTTCAAAACAGTGCCAGTGGAGTGACGGTCAGCACAGAACAGTTGAAAGATTCCCTGATCAATTTGGCTGGTACAAACAGCAGTGTGATTAGTCTGGCTGCTTCGACAACACCACCGAATGTGTCTGATGCCGACTTTAGTCAAGCCCAGCAACAAGCGACAGACTTGTTGGCCAAGAAATATTCTTTTACATATAGTGGCAGATCATATTCACCGACAGCTGTACAGATCGACACCTGGATCGAATTTGTAACTTCAGATGGTCAGACCACTGCCCAGCTGAACAGTAATAATGTCAAGGCGTATCTCAATATTATTGCTAAAAATTTTGAGGTTGGGATGCTTCAGCGCAAAGTCAATGCGACAACAAATGAAGTCATCGATGCTGGACGCGAAGGTGTGTCGCTCGACAAAGACGCAGCCGTTGCCAGTTTGAATAGTCAGCTAAGTCAAGGTATCGTTGCGGTCGCCCTGACCACGACGACAACTCCAGCCAAAGAGGTTAGAATTGTACCAAACGAAGGACTTGTCTTGGGACGGTTCGACGGTAAATATATTGATGTCAACTTGGCCACGCAAAAACTGTGTCGGATCGAGGGCACCAATCTAGTCGAGTGCACGACTGTCTCCACCGGCAAAGCATCTATGCCAACACCGACCGGTACTTATTCAATTCTAAATAAAAGCCCGCGGCGCTGGAGTAGTTCTGCTGGTCTCTGGATGCCGTGGTGGGAAGAGTTCAAAGCCGGTGGC
Organism: Candidatus Berkelbacteria bacterium CG10_big_fil_rev_8_21_14_0_10_43_13; assembly: GCA_002773985.1. GTDB lineage: Bacteria > Patescibacteriota > UBA1384 > XYA2-FULL-43-10 > 1-14-0-10-43-13 > 1-14-0-10-43-13. Next base: position 29,363 of record PEZW01000027.1, on the reverse strand, counting down.
TGGGGCTTGCACGAACTACCAGAATGGCCAAATGGCTACAAGGAGGGCGCCGATCACCTCGGTATCCCCGTTTCTCACGGTTGCATCCGCCTCGGCATCGGCCCAGCTGAAGCACTCTACAATTGGACAGAGATCGGAACACAGATCTACATACATAAGTAGCAAGTACCGAGGCACGAGTACCGAGTTTTAGGTAATAAGTACCGAGGCACGAGTACCGAGCACTGAAAACAAATATTTTAAAGGGGTGCTTATTCTGTCAATGACTTGATTAATCCAGCCAAAAGTTTAGAAACTTCGATAGATTTTTCCGATAAATCCTTAAACTGATCATCTGAGATATATTTTAGATCGAGTGCTAAATAGAGCATTGATTGGACTTCAGCACACGAACCTTTTGAGATAAATAAAAAATGACGGAATTGTCTCTCGCCTTTTCTTTCAAAGCCTTCAGCAATATTGTTCATAATAGAAACGACAGCCCGAAGTATCTGATCTTTGAAAGAGTAGTCTCTCAGATTTCGAAAAGTTTTATAACACTCAACGACTAATATTTTTGATTTTTGCCATGCAATTATTTCTTCAAATTTACAAAAAGCCATTTTGCCCCCAATCAGTATTCAGTACTCGGTACTCGTGCCTCGGTACTTGCTACTAACTAATCATCTCCTTTGTAATTGTCAAACCATCCCCTTTCTTAATCTCGTTCTTGAGGATTTTTTCTGCCAGCATATTTTCAACTTTATCAGCGATTGTCCGCTGCATCGGTCTGGCACCCATCTTCGGATCGAAGCCGGCTGCCGCTAGATAATCAATAGCATCGGGCGCAATTTCAATTTTAATGTCCTTGTTCTTCAGAACAGTCGATTGTAAATTTTTAATCAATAATTTTGCCACCTCTGCAATCATCTTCTGATCGAGTGGTGAAAATGCAATTACTCCAGTAAAGCGGTTTAGTAGCTCTGCTTTGAAAAGGTGCTGCTCGATCAGATATTGTGACAGAGTGTTTTTTAGCTGATCATAATTGGCATTTTGACCGAGTGTCTGGCTGATGACATCAGAGCCGGCATTTGAGGTCGCAATAATAATTGTATTAGAGAAAGAAACTTTTTGTCCGCGGCCATCAGTCAAGATGCCTTCGTCGAGAATTTGTAGAAATAAATTAAGAATATCCGGATCGGCTTTTTCTATTTCATCAAAAAGCAGAAGAGAGAAAGGTTTTTCCATTACATAAGTCGTCAGATTGCCAGTCTCATCCTTGGTCCCGATCAAACGATAAATATCGGCTTTGGTCTGATACTCCGACATGTCAAAACGGATCATATTGTTGGCATTGTCGAAATAGGCACGCGCAAGGGCCTTGGCCGTTTCTGTCTTACCGACACCGGTCGGACCGAGAAAAAGGAACGAGCCGATTGGTTTCGGTGAATCTGTCACCTGCGCCCGAGCTCGCCGCATCGCACCGGCAAGCGCCTTGATCGCTTCATCCTGACCGATCACAGATTCGTGCATTATCTTTTCCAGATTGAGCAGTTTGGTTTTTTCTTTCTCCCCCGCCTGGGCTGCTGGCAATTCAAATTTCTCGGAAATATAATCTGCAACATCAGAATCGATAACAATCGTCTTGCCTCTCTCTGTGGTCGTTCTGGTGACCGCACCTTCAAGCAAAGTAATAGAGCGCTCCGGCTCGGTCAGATTGACCATGTACCTCTGCGCAGACTTGATAACTGCCTTGATCGCCTCAAAGGTGACGATAGAGCCAGTTCTCGACTCAATCGTCGGCGCGGTATCCTCAAGAATTTTGACCAAATTTTCGCCCTGTGGTTCCTCGACTGAAACCCGAACAAAATGGTTTGCCAGCGACGTATTTGCAGCGATGTACTTGTTGTACGGGCCGACTTCGCTAGTACCGATGATATGCATCGCACCGCTTTCAAGGTATGGCGACAGGACAGCGGTCAGATCAGCCGTGCCGATACCCTGAGCAGAAAATAGATTGTCAATATTCTCAATCAGAACGATAATATTGCCAGCAGCAGCAGCTTCCGACAAGCAAGCAGAAAAACGCTGGATGATATCTCCCTCAGAACTAACGCCAGAAATGAGAGCCTCAGTATCAATCTGCAAAATATCATCATGGGCAATGCCGCGCGGGACTTCACCGTCAATAACTTTCTTGGCAAAACCAAGAACAGTGGTGTGTTTACCAATGCCTGCGTTACCAACTAATACAACATTTGCCCCTCCAGCACGAGACAGCGCATCCTCGATCTGTTTGATCTCTTTGTCGCGACCGATTATTTCCAGACCAAGCCCGTAATTTTCGATTGATTCCGTCAGGTCGACAGAAAATTTCCGCAAGAAAACAGTGTAGCCAAAGGACCAGTCCTTCCCAACACCACCACTAAAACGAAAGCTACTTGCATTGAAGACGCCCTGTCGCGATTCGATCTCTGCCGTGACTTTGTTTTGCCAATCGATGAGACTCTTGATGTCGGTCGCTTCGACCTGAAAGTTTTGAAGATAATTTTTCAGCCCAGCCGAAGCTTGATAAAGAGAGAAAAAAAGATCGCCGGAACAAATACCATTGTGATTGTCGGCGATGGCAATATCAACGGCAGCCAACAAAATATCGGCGACTTTTTGATCGTTTTCTAAGGCATTTGTAACATCAGCTGGATTCAGACCGAGACGCAAGATGATAAAGGACATATCGTCGGCTTGCAACAAATACTGACTTAATTCTTTTAATGTTATGGCCTCAATTTTTTTATTTGAAAACAGGGATGAAGTTGCCTTGGCTAGACCAAAAGAGAAAACCGCAAAAAGATTGACCGGTTCGTTTTTGGCCAGATTTTCCTTCAGTTCGCTCAGGGCTCCGATTGGAACCCTTTTCAATCTTTGGACAAAAAAGGACTTGATAGCTAAAAATACTAGGAAAACCGCCAACAGCAGATATGCCAGACCGAGCCAAGTCGTAGCGACGCCAACAATTGCGTTTGGGAAAAAATTAACCAAAAAAATATAAATTATTGAGAGAATTCCCGCCGGATAGATCATAAAAAATATGAACTTCGCCAAAAAAATGGAGAATATTTTCTCGAGATTGACGGCTTTCTGGATCGCCGTGCCATTTGTTTGAACTATCAAGTTTTTATCCATCTTTTTGTAGTTGTCATCCTCGGGCTTGACCCGAGGATCCAATCCATTAAAGTCCTAAAATATTTTTGATACCGAGATAAATCAAAGCCAGGACAACTAGCGGGAACGAGAGCCAAACTAGCAAAAAAAATATAACAAAGATTAGACATAAAATTGAGACCAGTAAATAGGCAAAAATTGTAAATATTTTGACGACCGCCCCGACCAAGCGCGAAGCTATGTTCATCGTCCAGGCTTGAAAAATGTCCTTGATGGGCAAACCTTTGTAATTGACTTTGTCACGTCGCCAGACAGCAAAGAGAGTCGAGAGGCAAATCCGGATAGAGAAGAGATCGAAAAGATACGCAAAAAGCGTCTCAAAATATTTGAGTACATTTTTTAGCTCCTCGCCATACCACCAAGTAAAAAACAGTAACATATTTCCCCACCTTTTACTCTGTCATCTCGACCCATCGCGAGTCCACCGTCGAGGTGGGCTGAGCGAGGCGAGAGATCCTTCCGCACATGAGATTTCTCTCCACCAGCCGACGGATTCGAAATGACATCCGAATTTAACCGTGTCAATCCGTGTAACAAGATCCGTGTTCAAATAAACCTTATTATTCTAACGTAATTGCCTGCACCGGACAGCTGTCGATCGCTTCGTTGATAATATCTTTGTCTTTTTCGTCATAATCTTTTTTGACATGGCTCAAGCCGTCATCCTTAACCTCGAAATACTCCGGCGCGATGTTTTCACACATTCCACAGCCGATACAGGTGTCGGCAACAACTAACTTTTTCTTTTCTTCTTCGGCCATCACTAGCTCCTTACAAATTAATGCTTGAACTTATTATATGCAAAAAGATCCGCCGAAGCAAACAAAACTATTTTGTTATTCTCAATTGCTCTCTTTTCCGTTATTATGTGATCATGAGTGAAGAAGACAAAACTAAAACCTTAGTGCTGATCGACTCGAATGCGATAATTCATCGCGCTTATCATGCGCTACCAAAAACAATGTCTTTGCCCGGCGGTGAGATGACCAACGCGGTTTACGGCTATACGACGACCTTTATTAAAATATTGGAAGATCTGAAGCCGGACTATATCGCCGCTACTTTTGATCTGGCCGGTCCGACTTTTCGGCACGAAGAGTACAAGGAATACAAGGGTACTCGAGTCAAGGCCGATCAGGAACTCTACGATCAAATTCCCCGCGTCCGCGAACTCCTTCAATCATTAAATATTCCGGTTTACGAAAAAGAGGGATTTGAAGCAGACGACGTCATAGGAACAATTGTTCAAAAGATACAAGATACAAGATACAAGATACAAGCACCCATAATACGTAATACGAAATACGTAATACGAATCTACATCGTCACTGGTGACAAGGATGCATTTCAATTGGTCAATGGCGGAGTATTCGTCTACAACCTCAAACACGGGCTCAGTAACGCTCAAATAGTTGGTCGGGCTGAGATTGAAAAGGACTGGAATTTGCAGCCAGAAGATTTCATCGATCTGAAGGCTCTAGCCGGCGATCCGTCGGATAATATTCCTGGGGTACCTGGGATTGGTCCAAAGACGACGACAAAATTATTACAACAATACGACACCTTGAAAAATTTGTATCAACAATTAGCTGAATCCTTGAGTGATGCTGGGCTAATTTCTAAATCCGAATTTCTAATTTCTAATCAAATCCCAAATCCCAACGATCAAATTATTAAAAATTTAAGCAAAAAACTCGATATTAAACCAGCAGCACTTAAATCGCTAATCATGAACAAGGAGCAGGCTTTCCTCTCACAAAGATTGGCCACGATTCGCCGCGACGTTCCACTTGATTTCGAACTTGAAGATTGCGCTTGGGGCGATTATGATAAGGATAAGGTCCGAGAGTTTTTTGAGAAAATGCGATTTCATTCACTCCTTCGTCGCTTCGGTATCGAAAAATCCGACCCAGTTAAAACAGAAAAAGCACAAAAACAAAAAGCCAAAGACGATCAGTTGAGATTAATATAGAGGAAAACATGTCAGAAGTAGCACAATATAATCCAGTAGAAGTTGAGCAGCCTGAGCCGGAAAAACCAACGTTAAGAGAAGTCGGAGATATTGAGAAAGAAGAACTGATCGAAGAACTGCGACAAAACCCAATGGCAATTGCCAGTGTCCCAGCAGATCTCCGTCAAGATCGAGACGTTGCTCTAGCCACAGCTTCTACTGCGACACCTGGGGACGCTGCCGTACTCCAATACTTACTGAAATTTCGAGATGACAAAGAAATTGTCATGGCAGCAACCGAAAGTAATTCTAGTAATATTTTGCTTTGTTCAGACAAACTTATGTTTGATAAAGATGTTCAAATGGCGCTGACTAGAAGCAAGCCATTTTCCACAATCAAATATGCTAGAATTTGGTTTATGCGTGAGCTCGAACACAAACTGCCCAAAGATAAAATCTGCCCAGAATTGTATGATTGGGTAAACAAAAAACAACAAGAAGAAAAAATAGCCAGAGAGGCAAGAATTGAACGAGATTTTGGAAAAAGCCAATAAACTAGGGATGAAAATTCCAGCAATTACTTCGGAAGAAATTGACGAGGCGGTCAAACCGGTTTTGCGAGAAATGGAGAAAAACGGCATCAAACTCGATGTCAAAGTTTTTGGCAAACTAGAAAAAAACTTGGCTTCAGAACTAGATAAATTGGTAAGAAGTATTCATACTTTAGCTGGTCGTGATTTCAATGTTGCTTCCCCAAGCCAGTTGGCTGACGTCCTTTTTGATGAGCTGAAATTACCGACAAATAATTTGAAAAAGACCAAGGACGGATTCTCGACTGCCGCTAGTGAACTGAAAAAAATTGAAGATCAACACAAAATTATTTCCCTAATTCTCGAGTACCGTGAGATCGCCAAACTGATCTCGACTTATCTCAAACCGCTACCCCTTCTCGTTGATGAAAACTCACGTCTCCACACTACTTATGGCATGGAGACTTCGACTGGTCGCCTAAATTCGTCTGAGCCAAATTTGCAAAATATCCCGATCCGCGGCAAATATGGGGAGAAAATCCGCAGTGCTTTTGTCGCTGACAAAGGCATGAAATTGATCTCGGCTGATTATTCCCAGATCGAGCTGCGTGTCGTCGCCTGCTTGGCGCAAGACAGGGCGATGATTGAGTCGTTCAAAAACGGTGACGATATTCACACTCAGACAGCTGCCGAAATATTCGGCATCAGTCTCTCGAAAGTGACCTCGGATCAACGACGCAAGGCCAAGGCGGTTAATTTTGGTATTGTTTACGGCCAGACACCATACGGCCTGTCTCAATCGCTCGCGATTCCCATCGACGAAGCAGCACTTTATATCAAAAATTATTTTGATATTCATACCGGCATCAAAAATTATGTCAACAAAATGATCACGATGGGCCATGATAAAGGTTATGTCGAGACTCTTTTCGGCACACGCCGTTATCTGCCAAATCTGAAATCTCACATTCGTTATATTGCTGAAGCCGAGGAAAGAATTGCCATCAATTCCCCTGTCCAAGGAACGGCAGCGGAGATCTTGAAACTAGCGATGATAGAGCTAGACAAGAGACTAAGTACCGAGTATCGAGTACCGAGTACAAAAGGAGCCGCGACTTCCTCTGGACTCGGAACTCGGGACTCGCAACTGTTATTGACTGTTCACGATGAATTGGTGGTTGAAGCACCAGCAAAACATGCTGACGAGATAGCTAAATTGGTCAAAGAGGTGATGGAAAGCGTCGTCACTCTGTGCGTCCCGATCGAAGCAAATGTGAGTATCGGAGATAATTGGAACAAATAAAATAAAGATGGTTCGAACACGGATCTTGTTACACGGATATTCACGGATTCTATCGTCCGACGTTTATCGGTAACGAAGCCTGTATCGTGGAGCGGTCACGTCCGACGTCGGTCCCAGGACGAACCATGCCTCGCTACCGTAAGACGAATTAAGGTGAGCCATCCGTGTTGATCCGTGTAAAGAAATCCGTGTTCGAATAATCCTTTAAATCTTATGATTAAATTTCTTTATGGTGAAGATACATATTCTGTTTCAGCAGTGGCGGCAAAAATCGTCGCTGATTTTATCGCTGGCCAGCAATCTGATCTAAATGTAAATAAACTCGAAGCCAACAAATTGACGCTGGAAAACTTTACCGACGCCGTCCTCTCAGCACCTTTTCTTGGTGATAAGAAATTGACTATTGTCAGGAATCTGCTCGTCGAGAAGGACAATTCAGATCTTCGCAAAAAACTAATCCCCACTCTCGAAAAATTGCCGAAAACATCGGAGATAATTTTTGTCGACGAAGGCAAGCCTGATGCTCGCGATGCTCTTTTCAAGTTTCTAATTAAAAATGCCAAAAACAAACACTACATGCCAGTCGATGAGACAACTATGCGTCGTTTTATTGCGATCAAAACTGCTGAACAAAATATCAAGATCAGCAATCAAGCGACAGCCGGGCTGATCCTTTATGTCGGACCGGATCTCTGGCGATTGCAAAATGAAATTTTGAAATTGGCCGCTTTTGCCACAGCTCAGAAACACGATGAGATCTCACTTGACGATGTCGAACAACTGGTCGAACCAAACATAGAGCTGAAAATCTTTGATCTTACGGACGCCCTGGCGGCCAGAAATAGTCGACGAGCGATCGAGCTTTTGCACTCCTTTATGAAAAATGGCGACGACATGATGATGGTTTTCAATCTTGTCATCTATCAATTTCGCAATATGATTATCGTCAAAGACCTGGCTCAGCGAGGCGAGGGAAACATTGCCAAAACCGCTGGCTTGCATCCTTTTGTCGTCAGAAAAACCGAAGCAGCGGTTCGCAAAATTTCATTAGAAGAATTGGCTTATTTTTATCGCCAGCTTGAAGATTACGACAGCGCGCTCAAATCAAGCGAAATAGAAGTCGAAAATGCCCTTGTTTTGCTCTTTGTTGATTTCTGCAAAAGTGGTAAAATTAGTTAAAGAGGTAAAATCTGGAGGGACAAAAGGCAGTGCCGAAAAAAAACCACCGGAAATATCCGATAGTAAATTTTTATTGGCGAAAGCTAGCAGTTTTTGCTTTCCTTTTTGCTGTACTCGGCCTAGGATACACCAGTGTTCAGACCTACAAAGCCGACACAAATAAATATACACCGCCAACAGACTCCGCTGACTTGACGATCGCCCTGAAAATTGCCGAGGACGGCAGCGTTATTGTCGATGGACAAAAACTGAAACAGCACATCGACACTTCCGGCTCAAGCGACGAATTAATTTTGCCAATCTTGGATAATACTGGTATCGGTTACAGTTCAGTTCATATCCTCATGACCTTGCCAAAGAGTGTTGTCAAGTCTTCTATTTACGAGATCAAGGGTATCCACGGTGTTGATTCCACAAGTGTTGCCGCAATTAGCGACAAAGTCATCGATTATTATGCCTCCGGTGTCGGACCTGATTCCACTCTCTCGGTCATCATAGAGATGCCACCGGGCACAGTCGATCCGCCTTTGCTTTTCAAACTGTATGCCGCCGTTGCCAACATCAAATCATCAGCTTGGTATATCGTCGCTCTAGCTCTGCCGATACTGACGCTCATCTTCATGATCGGCTTTATCACGGTCGAATCAAAACAACAAAAAATCGATATCCCCGACAAAGAAACTGATTCACCACCGATGGCCCTGCCACCAGCAATCGCCGGGGTCCTCTATCACCAAAACGTCGGCCCGCGTGAGATTGCGTCAACTTTGGTCGACTTGGCTGAGAGAGGTAATATCTATATTCTTGATAAGGAAAGAGATTTTGCTTTTGTCAAGAATAGATATGACCAACGTCTTCTATCGTACGAAAAAGTCCTGCTTTCGAAGATCTTTAGAGCCAGCGTCGTCTCCGATGGTGCTGAGATCGAACAACGTATAAACAACCATCTCTACAGCAAAAAGATATCTCTTGTTGCCTCTGGTATTTATGTTTTATCGACTCGTCTTGGCTATTTTAAAACAAATCCCCAGCGAGTCCATCGTAAATATCAAATTGTCGGTATGGGAGCGTTTTTCACTGGTCTAGCCTGTTTCTTGCTGAGTATGCTTGTATTTACCAATCCACCATATATTTTATTCTTTTGGGCTGGTATGATGCTGTCTGGTCTGATTATCACTGTCACTGCTCGCAGAATCCCAAATCGCACCGCGATTGGACAAGAAATGATGAGCAACTGGCTCGCTTTCCGCAAATACCTGTCAAATCCAGAAAAAATACCATTTTCATTTGAAAACCAGGAACTTTTTCAAAAAAATTTGCCCTACGCGATCGTCCTTGATTGCGAAGTCGCCTGGGCAAAAAGATTTTCAGAACAGGATTTTGTTTTACCAAATTGGTATGTTTCAGACGAACTTAGCCCTGGTCTGCAAGATTTTTGCCTGTCGCTTTTCCCGATAGTCTCGTATGTCGCTAGAAGCTTAGCTAGTCTGAAGGAGCCAGGCTTTGAATAATGAAGTAAACACAGAAGTCGCGCCAAGCGTGATCGCGCCGCAGGAAATAGATGTAAGTATCGGCTCGAGATCTTGGCTTTACAAGCTGATATATGGCGGCGGAATCATTTTTGACCTGACAAAATGGCTGGTCTTGATTCTAGTCGTTTTGGCCATCATCAACACGCTTTTCTTTAGTGTCTTTGTAGTCAGCGGAGTTTCGATGTCACCGACTTTCAAGGATGGCGACTGGATTTTCTGGAGTAAAAATATTTATAACGATACAAAACCGCAACGTGGTGACATCATCATACTGAGTTACCCCGGTGATCCGACAAACAAGACCTACATCAAAAGAATTGTCGGTTTGCCCGGGGAAAAAATAGAGATCAAGGACGAGTATGTCTTTGTCAACGACGCCAAGAAAGACGAAGATTATATACGTTATAGTGTCGGCACTGATCCTGGTGGCGTCTGGACGCTGACATCCGATCAATATTTTGTCATGGGTGACAACCGACCAAATTCCAACGACTCACGCTATTTCGGCCCAGTCGGCAAACGTTTCATCCGAGGCAAAGCTATCTCTCGTCTTCTTCCCGCCTTCCAGTTGACCAGTGATATGTGAGTTTAGTTAAAAGTTTAAAGTAAAAAGTTAAAAGTATTGAATTTGTTTGTCATCCCGAGCGAATCCGCCGGCCATCGACTCCGAGGTCGTTTAGACTCGAGGAGCTGGCGGAGGAGTCGAGTGATCTTGAGTTATTAAATAGTAAGATCCCGGCTCTCCAGCCACAGGCCGGGATGACAAAATGCGTAAGTCCTGTAATTAAAAAATCCGGAAGTTGTCCGGATTTTTTTAAATATCGATAGTCAAATATTCTTATTTCTTGGCGCGATGTTTGGTTATTTTTTCTTGGTTGTTTTCTTCGCCACCGATTTCTTGGCCTTTTTTTCTACCGGGACGTCAGCAATTTTGGCAATTGACTTGGCTAGTCGAGACTTAAGTCTGGAAGCTTTGTTTTTGTGAATGACATTTTTCTTCGAGGCGATGTCAAGCTCTCGATAGGCTTTGCTCAAGAGTTCGTCAATATTTTTATCGTTGCTTTTTGTCCCGACTTTGACGCCTTTGACGGCACTCTTGATCTTGGCGCGAGTAGCGTCGTTGATTTCGTGTTTTCTAATACTGACACGAAGAGCTTTTTTGGCTGATTTGATGATAGGCATAAGGTCGCTTTCGCTCCAATTTCTAATTCCTAATTCCTAATTCCTAATTTTCTCCCGAAGGGAGATCCCCCTTTGGGGGACTAAATGAACTTCAAATTCCGAAACTCAAAATTTTCGTATTTTCTTATAATTTTGTATTTTCGTGATTACTTGAAAACCTTAGCACATTTGAGCTTGTGTGTAAAGCATTGACAATATTGTTTTTTCTGTGATGATTCCATCTGCTTATTCAATTCGACTTCCTGACAGATGAAAAGTAGCTGGTTTTTCGGCGCCTTCGTGGTCGTGTTGAAATAATATTCCCCATGTCTGGGATTGTTCATTCTCGCGTTCCGCTGGCACGTGAACTTCTCTTCCCTCGTCACTTACATATGAAAATAAGCCGTTTAATTCTCCGCTGTAGTATTCAAGAATTCCATCCAGTGAGACTGAATTTCCGCAATGTGCACATCTTCCACTCAAAACAACTTCTTGCTTTTTCTTTCTGGCTTCTTCATTTTCAGGTTCAAGAAGTTCGCTCGTCCGGAATAATTGAATGTCGACTATTGTCTCTGGACTCAGGCCTGTCTCACCCCACCTGGCAACTCTTTCTTGGCTACCATCATCTACTACCACCTCGGCTTCTAGCTGGGGATATTTTTTCGTCCATCTATAAACTTGTTCGATCAGTTCTCGTTTCTCACTTGAGGACAATTCTCTCACTCTCGAGATATTCGGAACTTTTATGAGATCAAGAAGTTGATCTATGGATGTCACGCCCAAACTTAAGATGTGAGAAAGTCCTGTGTCCACATAATCCTGTTCTATCGCCTCCGCAAGAGCTACTGTCAAACCACTTGGCAAATTTTTTTCGCTATCGGCAAGTTTTTCACCAATAGATCCTGTCCCAGATGATGATTGTTCTACTTCGCAAAATAAATCCATACTATGTGGATCGAAATGAACGTCTAAGCCTGCGCTTACAACCTTAATATGACCAAATCATGCATCAACCAGCTTTTGATTGAATTCAGCAATCAGATCTTCAGGCAAAGACACATCATTTTGAATTTCTGGATCAGGCAAATTTATCGTAAAAACTTTCGACGATCTGTGTTTTTCTGATGCTGTTTTTATCGCTTCGATACTTTTGTCAAATAACCGCCGAGCAACCTCTGAGGCTTGATCGACTTCTGCCTGATCAGGATTCTCATACCATTCGCGCATAATATCTCCCTTCTCTAATGAATAATCATCGCTAGCAATTCATCGCGTTTTTCTTCCATCAGTTTTTCGCTCTTGGCTTCGACGTTTAAGCGCAGGAGTGGCTCGGTGTTTGAAGAGCGAATATTGGCACGCCAATCCGGATATTCGATCGAAAGACCGTCAAGCTTGGAAATTTCTGAGTCAGAATATTTTTCCTCAATTTTATTCACGACTGCCTGGCTATCGGCAACTTTGTTATTGTACTCACCGGAAATGAAATACTTGGCATAATATGGTGCCAAAATTTCGTCTAGTGTTTTGCCGGTCGCACCAAGCATTTCCAGTATTTCCAGTAACGGCAAGATGCCGGAGTCAGCAAACCAAAAATCACGGAAGTAAGTGTGACCACTCGATTCGCCGGAAAAGAAGGCGTTTGATTTCCGCATCGCCAGCTTGATGAAGGAATGGCCGACTCGACAAATTTCGGCTTTGCCGCCATTTTGTTCGGCACTATCGATCAGCGCCCAAGTATAGCGCGGATCATATATAATAGTGGCACCGGGATCTTTCTTCAACATATAAGCGATCAGGGCCGCGTTGGTGTAGTACGGCTCGACAAACTTGCCTGAGCTGGTACAAAAAAACACTCTGTCGGCGTCAGCGTCCCAAGCAACACCGAGATCACTGCCTGAACTTTTGACTGTCTCGATAAATTCCGGTCGATTTTCTGGCAGAAATGGATCCGGTCGGCCTTTGGGAAAATTACCATCAGGCGTGTCGTTTATCCCGACAACTTCTATCGGTAAATTACCCGCTTTGATAACGGCTTTCAGGACCACACCTTCAAAGCCAAAATTTGGATTTATAGTTAGTTTAGTCGGCTTAATCTTCGAAGTGTCAACAAATTTGACCGTGAAATTGGCAAAATCGGTCATAATGTCTTTTTTCTCGACACTCCCCTTTTTGTCTGCTTCTATAGATCTTCCTTCGACACAGAAGTCACTAATTTCCATAATACCAGTCTCGCCGGTGATCGGCATCGCTTTTTCCTTGACCATTTTCATGCCGCCATATTCCTTGGGATTGTGCGAAGCGGTGACGGTGATACCGCCGGCATAGCCGTATTGACCGACGGCAAAGTAAAGCATCTCAGTCGAAATCAGACCGATATCGACAACATCGACTCCTGCGTCAGTCAGTCCTCTGACCACCTCAGCATGCAATGCCGGCGAGGAATTACGAACATCATAACCAACAGCCACCTTGCCCTCCGGCTTGATGATCTCGACATAACCCTGAGCAATTTTATACGCCAGGTCCTCATTTATCGACTCGGGATAGACTCCCCTGATGTCATACGCCTTGAAAATACTTTTATCAACTTCAGACATTTGCACTCCTTTTTTATGAATTAAGAATATTAAATCCTGTATTTAGGATAGCAAAGATTTGGAAAAATGTTTAGTAAACTATACTCCAAGTTGCCTGTTTTGAACATAATAAATTTACAGCCCCTTTTGTCTTGCTTTTTATCTCGATAGGTGCTACATTAGAGCGTTTCCCCGAGTTACCAAAACAATCACGAAAATACGAAAAATACCAAAATACAAAACTTTGAAAAACTTTGTATTCAGGTAAAATTTCATTTCGTGAATATCATTAAGCGGCTGTTTGTATTTTTGTATGATTTAGTATTTTCGTGATTATTATGGAATTATCACCCAAACAACAAGTTGTCGAGATGCTGAAGACCAAACAGCGGATCTTGCTTCTCACCCACAAAAATCCCGATGGAGATGCGATCGGTAGTATTTTGGCGTTGTATCTCTCCTTAAAAAAATTGGGCAAAGACGTCGTCGCTGTTTGCAACGATCCGGCACCATCTGTTTTCGAATATTTACCTCAGATCAAGAAAATCAGTCAGAACTTTTCGACTGGTCGTGATTTCGTCATTTCACTCGACGTCTCTCAGGTCAAGGCCGATAAAGTTATGTACAAGGTTGTCGGAGACAAACTCAATATTATAGTCACACCAGCAACGGGAAATTTCACCAAAGAAATGGTCACGGCTGCCGATGGCTCGTTTAATTTCGAAGCTGTTGTCGTTCTTGACTCGACTGATCTTGAGAGAATCGGCTCGCCATATGAAAAAAATCCGGAAATTTTTTACGAAATCCCTGTCATCAATCTCGACCATCACGCTGGCAACGATCAATTTGGCAAAATCAATTTGGTTGATATGACCGCAACTTCGACCTCGGAAGTTCTCGTTTCCGTCCTCGAAGCTCTGACCGGTGATCCGAAATTTATTGACGAAGATATCGCCACTGCACTTCTGACCGGCATCATCACCGACACAAATTCATTTCAAAATAACAATACGACACCAAAATCGCTGACTGTCGCGGCACAACTAGTTGCCTTCGGCGCTCGTCAGCAAGACATCATCAAATATATTTACAAGACGAAGCCACTCTCGACACTGCGCCTGTGGGGGCGAGCTCTGTCAAATCTTCGCGATGAACGCGGCGACCACTTTGTCTGGACCCAGATTTACAAAAAGGATTATCTAGAATGCGGTGCGGCCGAGACAGAATCGTCCGGCGTCATCGACGAATTGCTCAAGACCGCGGCAAATGTCGACTTCGCCCTGCTACTAACTGAAAAAAACGGTGATGTTCACGGCTCACTCCGCTCGACCAACAAAAATACTGATGTCGCAGTCATCGCCAAACTCTTTGGCGGTGGCGGTCATGCGATGGCGGCGGCTTTTCAAATCGATAATTCCTCACTGGAAAAATCATCCAACATGATTATCTCAAAAATAAAAGAATATCAGATGACCAGCCAAAATAAAATTTAACAAAAAATCTTAGTCAAAAACCCTAATACAATTGCTATTAAAGCAATGATAATGTTGTACAAATTCTACAAAAATGGACGATCGTCCATTTTTGTAGAATTTTTTTTCAACATTTGCTTTGTCTCCTTTAATTTTTTAGTCAAAAGTGTACTATAATAGTAGCAAGCAGTTTGTGTCGCGAAAATAAAGATTGAGCGAAGTTGTTTTTCATATAAATGTAACAAGGAGCGTATATGCCAAAGATTAAAGAAATCAAAGCTAGAGAGATCCTTGATTCCCGCGGCAATCCGACAGTTGAGGTAGATCTGACACTGGATGACGGTCTCCGCCAGTTGGCGGATGGTCGAGCCTCCGTCCCCTCCGGTGCTTCGACCGGCAGTCACGAAGCTGTCGAACTCAGAGACGGCGGTGACAGGTATGGTGGCAAAGGGGTAGAAAAAGCGGTTGAAAATGTCAACACCGTTTTGCACCAGAACCTGGTCGGCAAAGATTTCGACCAGTCAAGCCTCGACTATACCATGGTTGATCTCGATGGGACGGAAAACAAAAGTAATCTCGGCGCCAACGCTATACTCGCTGTCTCGATCGCCTTTGCTCATGCTGCCGCAAAAAGTGAAGGACTTAAACTTTACGAATATTTTGCCAAAATTGCCGAAACCGGTGATCCGATGCAATTGCCAGTACCGATGATAAATATCTTGAATGGCGGCAAACACGCTAAGGACTCGACTGATCTTCAAGAATTTATGATTATGCCTCTCGGCGCCCCGACTTTTCGAGAAGCTCTCCGCTACGGCACTGAAACTTTTCATACCCTTGAAAAAATCTTGGCGGAGCGTGGCTACAACACTAATGTCGGCGATGAAGGCGGTTTTGCGCCGTCACTACCGGACAACGAAGAAGCATTGAAATTAATTGTTGAGGCAATTGAAAAGGCTGGCTACACACCAGGCAAAGATATTTCTATCGCCATCGACCCGGCAGCAACCGAAATTTACAATCCGTCAGCTGACGGAGGCAAATATGAATTGAAAACCGAACATAAATCTCTGACCAGCGCAGAAATGGTAAATTATTATGATAAATTGTTAGAAAAATATCCGATTGTGTCGATCGAAGACGGCTTCGCCGAAGACGACTGGGAGGGATTCAAAGCCCAAACCGACAGGATCGGTAAGAAAATCCAGATTGTTGGCGATGATCTCTTTGTCACAAATATTAAGCGGCTGAAGCGTGGCATCGACGAAGGCGTCGCCAATTCGATTTTGATAAAATTAAATCAAATCGGCACGGTTTCCGAGACAATCAGCGCGATCAAAATGGCTCGCGCCGCTGGCTATACCGTCGTCGTCTCTCACCGCTCCGGCGAAACCGAGGATACGACCATTGCCGATTTCGTCGTCGGTCTTGGCACCGGTCAGATCAAGACCGGCTCAGCTTGCCGCTCAGAGCGAATGGCGAAGTACAATCAGCTGTTACGAATAGAAGAAGAGCTCGGTGACAAAACCAAGTTCCCCGGGGCTGATGTCCTGAGAAGAAGATGACACGAAAATTGTAATTTACGAAAATTCAATCTAAAATATTATTATGCCCATAGAAAATTCCAAGATGACGATCGATGACTTAGCAATAATGATTGCCAGGGAGTTTGGTCATGTCTCAGAACAATTTGGTGAAGTAAATAAAAACTTTGCAAAAATTGACCAGCAGTTCAAAGGGGTCGACCAGCGGTTCAATAGATTGGAAAAAAGATTTGATGATTTTGAAACAAAAACTGATCTAAACTTCGAGCGGCTATGGCGTGAAATTAACAAAATTAATAGTAGACTTGATGCAATCGAAAAACGCACTTTTGAAGATAATGATCTTGCACTGAGCGAACTTGAAAAAATCAAAAACAGGGTCGCAATTTTAGAGCGACAAATAAAAACAATAAAATGTTAATCGGGGAGACAAATGAAACCATGGATTAAAGGATTAATTGTAGTGATTGTGACCGGCGGAATTGTCGGTGGTGCGACGTATTATTTGGTAAATAAAAATGCAACGACAGACAAGAACGATTTGCAAGCACAGATTGATGATTTGAACAAAAAAGTCTCCAATACTGAGACAGCATTGGCAACGGCACAAGCGGCGACAAGTTATTCAGGCACGGTAACTACTTCGAGCACAACTCCGGCAGTTGTAACTGCAACAACTGATTGGAAAAGCTACGCAAACTCAACATACGGCTTTTCGTTTACTTTTCCAAATGACAATTGGAAAAATTATGTCCTAGTCTCGAAAACTCCGACCTCTGATTCTCAAACAAAATCACTCTATTTTTGTCTGACTTCAACTGACAAGACATGGAATGACAGTATTTGCGCTAAAGGAAGTGGAGCTCCGCTTGCGATCGGCGTCTATACCAAAGCACAATGGAATGTGGTGGCAAGTGATGACACGCCGGAATCTCAAAGCAAGATCGACGAGAACGCTAATTACGTTTTTACCATCTCTCACTGGCAGGATGGCCCCGCGGATCTCGTGAACAAGGATCTTGGTTTTGATAGTGTTAGTTCATCATTCAAAGCAAACTAGTCATCGTTCTACCAAAATCGTGTCGCCATTTGAGAGAAATGGCGTCAGGTTTTGTGAACTCAAAATTCGCGACAGCATCGCATTTTTTATTGTATCCGTTGCCAGTTGTGGATAAAGTTTGATTGATTGAATCGGGATAATTTTTAATTCTAATTTTTCAGCGGTAATCGTACCGGAAACGATGAGACCTTGCTGGGTGTCGGCTGAGAAAGTTTGATCGAGGACGAAATTTCCAAGTGAATAAATAATCGGCTTGTTTTTGTAAATATCGACGTCCTCGACGACGTGGGGATGACTGCCTACGACGAGATCGGCGCCGGCATCGATCCAAGTCTTGGCGGCGGTTTCCTGGCTCGTCGTGTGAGTAATGGAATATTCTGTTCCCCAGTGCGGGAAAATGATGACGAATTCCCCTTTTGCCTTTTCGGCCTGAATCGCCGCGGTGATTTTGGCATTGTTTGAATATGCCAGATAATCGACACAGATGATGGCGACTGGGATTGTCGTATTGTATCTGATGATATTGTTGTCTTCGCTAAAGCCGTTTTGCGTACCAGCGTATCCGATGTCAACCGAATCTAATTGTTGTTTTGTCGTGTCAAAACCGGAATTTCCTGCATTGAGAGTGTGATTATTGGCAAGTGACACACCGTTTAAACTCAGAACATTTAGCGCCGAGATTGTCGTCGGTGGCATATTGAAAACGAGCGATCGTGCCGGATGATCATCGACGATCGGCTCGGCACTGATCGGCCCTTCGAGATTGGCAAAACGAATATCAGAATTCGAAAATAATGTTTTGTCGAGATTGTCGAAAACATGATCGAGACCAATATTTTTGAAACTATGATTGACATAACGGTCGAACATCATATCTCCGGCAAAGGTGAAAGTTGTTGTGTCCGGCACGGTCGGTATCGCGGTTGAGGTCGTCGGATCAATAACAGAGCTATCATCAACTTTTAGTGATACCGCGTTTTTGCCCTCTGGCGCAATAGCTTTTGGGACTAAATAACAAAATACGGCTGCAATAGCGATGCCAATTAAAATTAGAATCCGTCCACCCCGCTTTTTCTTTTTCATACTTTTCTTTTTCATACTTCCATTATACGCCTAATTTCGTAATTTTTTCGTCATTGCAACCCATTCTCCCCTCTTTAATTCCCGTATTCCCGTAACTTCGCGGTTTTTCGATCCCATTTTTTACAACGGCCGTTTGTATTTATGGGACCGGTCAATCTTTCGACAGTGCAGACCGTTGCGCATATAATCAATTTATGTTATAGATAGAGGTAGAAATTGTCCGATTCTGAAGTGGCAAATTGGATTAATATATTTAATTCAACTTGCCCCTCCAGAGACGAGGCGGCGAAAGGCACTGGAACATGGCAAATCAAATGACTGTGCCCCTGGGGACCAGCGGGAGAAGTATGATGGCCAGACGTCTAGCCAGGGGCAATCTATTCTGCCTGTTTGACACCCGCGAAGTGTTCTGGTGCGTCTGGGGCCAACCTGGCATCAACATGCACCAGAAGCTCCTCTCCCCTGTCAACGAAGACGGCAGATCATGGGTGCTCTTCCATGCTGATGTGATCTTCGGCCGGTACATCGACGGGATGGTTTACCTGCTCAACCCCGGGAGCCTCAATCTCTCTTTGGGCGGGTGACTTCATCGGCGTCACCGCTTGTGATCCGCCAGGTCTCCTGCCCAAACGGGTACGAGGCTTGGTTGGAATTAATTTAATGTAATCTAATATAAGATTGCTTTTTAGCTCAAATTTTGTTATAACTATAAAAGCAAATAACTAATCAAGGGAGAAACCAGTGCGAGGCAACGCACAATAACCAAGAGACAAGAAACAATTACCAAACAAATTTCAAATTCCAATTTTCAAAGGTTCAAATATTTGAAAGTTGAATACTGAATATTGTTTGTATCTTGTATCTTGATGTTTGGTTATTGTAAAGTTTTGCTTTGCTTGCTGGCTGAAAGGAAAAAAGGAATGGCTGAATCACAGGAAAACAAGGATCGTCGAGAGGATCTGATCAAGAAGTATCAGACCCACAAGGACGATACCGGCTCGACAGAGGTACAGATCGCGATTTTGACAAAGAAAGTCTCTGATCTGACCAAACACTTGAAAGATCACAAAAAGGATTTTGATTCCCGCCGCGGACTTTTGATGATGGTCGGCAAACGCCGCCGATTACTGAACTACCTCCGCAAGACTGAGGAAGAAAAGTACACCAAGTTGATTGCTGATTTAGGATTGAAGAAATAATTTACTAAGACGAAGCAGGTGCGCCTGCTTTTCTTAGTTAATTAACAAAGAAGATTCAAAGAGCGGTTTGGGTAGTTCCTAATTAACCTAATTAACCTAATTTCTAATTAACCTAAACAAGCCCTAAGCACCAATTAGAAATTGGGATTTGGGATTTGTTTAGAGCAATTAGGTCAATTAGACTAATTAGAGCAATTACCTTTTCCAGACAACTTGGTCTTCTAGAAAGAAAAGGTATGATCAAGAAACTCGAGTTTAAGACTCGCACCTACGAGGTGGATTTTGGTGGTAAAAAATTAACGTTGGAGACTGGCAAATTTGCCGGGCAGGCCAACGGTTCGATCACGGCACACTACGAGGACACGATCGTTTTGGCGACAGTTTGTTTAAATCCCGAGCCGAAAGAGGGCATGGATTATTTCCCTCTGATGGTTGAATTTGAAGAGAGATTTTATGCTGCCGGCAAAATTTCCGGTTCTCGCTTTATCAAACGTGAAGGTCGCCCATCTGACCGTGCCATCCTGGCCGGACGAAAAATTGATCGACCGATTCGTCCCCTGTTCCCCAAATCTTACCGCAACGATGTCCAGATCATGGTCACCGCGCTGTCATATGACGGCTCGATCGACCTAGCGACTATCGGAACAGTTGCCGCTTCTGCCGCTTTGATGCAGACAAATGCACCGTTCAGGGGTCCGATCGCCGCTATCAACGTCGGCTTGATCGACGGTCAGTTTGTCATAAATATGACCGAAGACGAGATCGAGAAATCAGCGCTGAATCTGAATTTTGCTGCCAATACTGAGCGAATTATGATGATTGAGACCGAAGCCAACGAAGTTCCTGAAGAAAAGATTTTTGAGGCGATGGAGTATGGTCACAAAGCAATGCAAGCAGCTATCGAAATCCAACATAAAATTGCTGAGGACCATCAACGCCAAGTCGCCGAGGCCGCTGAGGAAAAAATTGTTGGCGTTCATGCTGAAGTCTACAACCTCGTTGCTGACAAGATCAAGGATGCTCTAGCGGAAATGGATGAAGCAGCACGAAAATTAAAATTGAAGGCTTTCGAAGAGGAGGCTTTGTCTCAGCTTGAAGGTAATTACAAACAGGTTGAAATCTCCGGCGCTTTCACCAAAGTTGTTGAAAAAGAAATTCGAAGCTTGATCTTGGTTAAGGGTATCCGACCAGACAATCGGGAAATGGAAGAAATCAGACCGATCAACGTCGAGGTTGGCGTTTTGCCTAGACCACACGGCTCGGCCCTATTTACCCGCGGACAAACACAGGCATTGACTATAGCAACGCTGGCTTCTCCGGGGATGGAGCAGTTTATCGACACGATGGAGGGCGAATCGACCAAGCGTTTCATGCATCACTACAACTTCCCGCCTTATTCAACCGGTGAAGTCAAGCCGGTTCGTGGCGTTGGACGACGTGAAATTGGTCATGGCTATCTGGCTGAAAAAGCGCTCAAGCCGATGATTCCTGACTCTGAGACGTTCCCTTACACTATTCGACTCGTTTCAGAGATCTTGAGTTCAAACGGCTCAAGTTCGATGGCCGCCACTTGCGGTTCGACTCTCGCTCTGATGGACGCTGGTGTTCCGATCAAGAAACCAGTTGCCGGTATCGCCATGGGGTTGGTGACAAATGATGACGCTTCAGAATACCGCGTTTTGTCCGACCTGCAGGGTCTCGAAGATTTTGCCGGTGACATGGACTTCAAGGTGACTGGTACCGCTGACGGCGTCACTGCCATCCAGATGGATACCAAAATTACCGGTCTTACTTATGACATTGTTCGCGACACATTGAGCCAGGCCAAGAAAGGCCGGATGGAAATTCTCGGTGCTATGCTTGAAGTCATCGTGGCACCACGAGCGGAAATTTCCAAGTACGCGCCGAAGATCGAATCAATTAAGATTAATCCTGATAAGATTGGCGAATTGATCGGTCCGGGTGGCAAAAATATTAAAAAAATTGTAGAAGATTGCGGTGGCAAAGAGATCACCAACATCGATATCGAGGATGACGGCACTGTGATGATTTCTTCGATTGACCCAGAGATGGGTGCTAAGGCGATAGAAACAGTCAAACTGATGACTCGCGAGATCAAGGTCGGTGAAATCCTCACTGGCGAAATTATCGAAATAAAAAAAGATCGGATGACCGGCAAAGAGATCGGTGCTATCATGGCGATCTCACCACGGCTCGACGGTATGATTCATATTTCTCAGATTTCTGATGAGCGAGTCGAGCGAGTATCGGATAAATTGAAAGTCGGCCAAACAGTTACTGCTAAGGTCGTCGAAGTCGATCCGATGAAGGGTCGCATCTCACTCTCTATCAAGGCTCTCGTCCAGAACGAACGCGCCTAAGTTAAATTTGAAATAGCGTGAGCCAAAACCGCATCTTTATGATGTGGTTTTGATTGTATTTAGGGTTGATCTCAAATTATTTAAATCTAATTGCCAAACATCAACAATTTCAAACGATCGTTTGAAATTGTTGATGTTGATTTATATTCCATTAACTTTATTTGATCGATCTCAAAATTAGTCTAATCTGCTCGGAAGTCAGGCTGATTTTATTATTGATTTATTTTTTTGCAAATCTGGGTTGATTATTTTTCGATTTTGTTATATACAAACAGTAGGGAGATCGCTGATGAACGAGAACGACGACCGAGGATGGCATGTCGCTGTCCTTGAATGGGGACCTGGTTTCCTTGACTGCCCACCAGCCTCTTTCTACATGGAAATCCAGAGGCGAGCGAAGGTCAGGGCCAATATTAAGTGGGGACTGTATTGGGATATGCCCATGCTGTTCTTCCGCAAACTGCCTCACGTCAAGGAGAAGTACGACAGGGGTTTGAGAGCTGTGATGAGCGAACTGGTGCCTCTCTATAACTCGAGGGAGCGCATCGCCATCCCAACTCGCGATGAGACGGTCGAACTTCGCGACGAGGGCCTCTGGTTCTACCAGACCGCCAAGCTTCGTGGCGAGGGGCGGGACGGCATCAGACTAGCGGAGCAATGGGCCGTCGCCATGCAGGCACAGATTGCCGCCGGCCGGAGCGTCGCGGACTGCGCCCAGGCCGAATTCGACCAGTGCCAGCGAGTGCTGTTCAATTCGGACAGCCCAAACAAGGATGACGTCGATTGGGCGATCGACACGCTCAACCAGACATGGATCTTGGGAGTACAGCTCGCCAAAATCAAGATCCAGCGCACCTGATCACACAGAACCGCTGCCAACAAGCCGTTGTCAGACTCACCCGAACCACCCCCTACCGGGTGGTTTCGGCTTTACATAAAGTAAATCGTCATTTTATTTGATCGATCTCAAAATCAGTCTGATCTGCTCGGCAGTCAGACTGATTTTTGAATCAGAATCCTTTTGCTCTAGTAGTGACTCGATAAAAGCTGACAACGTTGATGACAAGGATGACTTCGCGGCAGCAAGCTGAACAAAAATTTCTTCGGTTGGTCGATCTTTGGCGATCATTTCTTCAATGCCGCGAATTTGACCCTCGATGCGACGTAGTCGATTGTAAATTGATTGGTGTTTCATAATAAATCACGAAAATACAAACTGATACAAAAATACGAAAAATTCAATGCTACCTGTAATGATAAAAAATCTCGCGTGCAGCAATAAAATCCTCACGCCAGCCGATCAATCGGCTTGGCTCAGGATGACACCTTTAGAAATTAAGCCGAAGGCTCCCCTTTGGGGGAAATTAGAAATTTGGACTTCTGGGGAAAAGTTTTCTTTTCCCCAGCCATACCCCCTAGTTTCCACAATATACCCCTCCCTGGTATATATCAACTGTGGATTAGTCCTATTTCTGGGGAAAACCCGAACAAATTTCTAATTAACCTAATTAATCTAATTGACCTAATTGCTCTAACTAAATTTCACGCCCAAAATCTTAAAACAAATTCTGATTGCATGATTGTGATTTTATTTGAGATTTAGTGCTTGAGATTTGAAGTTTGTTTAGACCCGCCTGCCGGCGAGGCAGGAATTAGAAATTAGAAATTAGAAATTTTTGCCACATAAAAAAAATATCCCATAGCTTTCACTACAGGATATTTTTAAAAGATAAAGGATCAGTTGCTTCGCAACTTACTCTTCTCTTTTTCGTGGCGGACGGGCAAAATCAACTTTGATCGGCCTGCCAGCTATTTCCTTACCATCTAGCCCTTCTTTGGCTTTGGTCGCCTCTTCAACTGTCTCGTACTCGACGAAACCGAAACCTTTTGATCGGCCGGTGTCGGGGTACTTGACCACTGAAGCGGAGACTACGTTACCAAAGGGAGCGAAGGCCTCGTTGAGATCTTCATCGGTCGCAGCCCAAGCTAGTCCGCCAATGAAAAGTTTTTGATTTGGCTCAGCAGGAGCAAAATCTTCTCTTCGTTCTTCCATATTCACCTTAAGTAGATTTTAAATTAGTACATGACTCAAAACAATCAAGAGACTATTTCAAACCGCACGTAATTTAAAAAATCTAAATAATTAACCAAGCTTCGACCAGAGTGCAAAGCACCCTTGCTTTCAGCTTTAATAATATACTATCCGGATTAAAAAATCCACGCTCAGGATAAACTTTTTGTAGCAATTATCAACTCCGAGAGCTATCTTTTTACTATATGAATATAATATTGATATATAATAATCAAAATTGCCAGGTTTACGAGCGGATAAACGACCAAGTTTTCAAACCACTGGCCTGTCTTGATTCGGACTTTTTGAAATGGGTTCGGTGGAATTCCGAAATGATAGTCGAGAGGGAAGAGCAGCGGCACGCCATCTTCAGTCAGGGAATCGGCAAAAAGATGAGAGGCGTAGCCTAGAACGAAAGACAAAAGTATATAGTACGAAGTTATAGGTAATAGAGGAAAAAAGAGACCAAGCCATTTTAATAACAACGAATACAAAAAGATGAAAATTCCCATGCCGATGAGTGAATGCGACAGATGACGGTGTCCACCGATGAAGACTGGGCGGACAATTCGCGACAAGATACTGCCAGCCGGAATCTTCTGCCACAACCCCCCGGCCGGCGTATCGAGATCCGGCGTGCTGGCTCCGAGCAATGTTGAAAAAAACAAAATTATCGCCAGACTGGTCGAGAGTTCTAATTTATCGACATTGAGGAATACAATGCTCGAAAACAGTATTCCCATTGAGAGATGTGTTTTGTAAGTCATAAGGCAAGAATTAAGAATACAGAATACAGAATTAAGCTAGATCTGTCATACAGTGGAAACGGAAACTGAGCAAGTTAAAAACTTTATACCGCGACTTCCCTGCTTTGCCGGCGGTCAGACCGAGATGACAAATGACAGGCGAGCCATTAATTGAATCCGAACTCTGATTTTGGTTTTACTTTCTCTATAAGGTGCAGTGCTTTGTAATTTTTGGCCAACTCTTTCCAACTTCGGTAAACAGGGGAAAGCATTTTGTGTATCTCAGGAAAGAAATTAACATCTCTGAAGTCCCGTTCCAGCTTTCCAGCCAAATACTCAAATCGACCAGTCTGCATCATCAAAAGATAGGCAATGTCAGTCATGTGGCTAGCCGAATCAGCACAGGCAAATATTTTTGCTTCGATCGTTTCTGGAGCAACGTCACGATTGCGATGTGAACGAACACCGTGTAGCACCATTGGCAATTTTTTCGGATCGTATTGGTTTTTCTCCAGGAATTCCTTAGCCATTTTTTCAGACCGGACAGCGTGGTCAGTATCTCTGTCGCCAACATAATGCGAAACGTCATGGAGCCAAACTGTCAACAAAACTACCTCTCTATCAGCTTCTGGACGAAGATCACAAATCTTCTCCGCCCATTTCTCCGCCTCTGGTAAATGTGTCACGAGGCTGAAAATGTCGTCGCTTTCATCAATAATCGAAAGACAATATTTCTTAGCCTTTTTAACAATGTTCATTTTTTCACCTCAGCAATTTATTTTGCTTAAATGTCTGTGCTTTGACTCGTTTAATTTTATCAATATTTTCGATGACGAGCCAGGCCGACATCGTACCAAAGCCACGCTTGTCGATATCAAACGGTCTGATTTTCTTGACATCTTGAAGATAGATGAGAATACCAAATTTTTTGTTTTTAATCTCGGTGAAATAGCTGTCGGAATCAGATTTCGTCAAGCCGAGACGCGAACCAAATTCATCCAGAAGTTGACGGATTTTGAACGGATTTAATCTGGCTAAATGTCGAACATCGGCAACACTGGCTTTGACCGAAGCCGGCTCGCCGGCGTTTTTGAAATAGATCGTGTCACCGGCACTAATTTCATCCCAAGGCGCGGATCGCTGCAAATACCAGCGAGACTCGATCGTCTTGTCGCCGTTCTCTATCTTTTCGAGAAAACCCAAAGACGGACGCATAATTGCGACATGATCCCTCCGGCTCGTGATGAGAGCAAGTTGCTCCATATTTATAATTTAGTCCTATATTGTAAAATGTCAATAAAAGAATCTGTGGTGAGCTCAAGATGACGCTTGGCGTCAGTTATCAACAATTGACAGAAATCACCCATCTGATAAACTTTGTAGCAGTACCTTGGGTCTTCGCGAGACGCCCAGGCGTTTTGTGAGGAGACAAGGGGCAGAACCTGCTATCCAAGGAGCAACACATGGCAATCGCGCTGACTACCACAGAGACCGCTTTCGAGGTAGATCACAGCCAGGATATCATAGCCCTGGTCGAGCGATCCGGGTTGATCGGTCTCAATCCTGCGCTGGAATGGATTGAGGACCACCTGCCCAACCCCGATGAAGGCAATATGACCTCTGCCTGGAAAGTGGCATTGCTGGGACAACCGAAGAATGTTTACCGGCCCGAGCATGCAATTGCCACCGTGAAGAAGCAAAAACGCCATCAAGGCGACTGGGAAGTGGCGCTGGTAGCTGCTCCGCTACTCCCAAAAGACCAGCGACTCGTCGTCCCGTCAGCGGCGTACTACTATCGAGGGCAGAAGTACATCCTCGTGATCGAACCGGAAACCGAAGAAGGTAAAAGGGAAGCGACCTTCTTCCAGACTTCTACGTCTCTACCAGAGATCTTCCAGATCGTCGGCTTCGCGGCCGTGTGATCACAGCCCATCACACCACTCCGCTTTTCCAAGCGGACACACCCCCCCCCACAAAAGTTGCAACACGCAACGACAAACATCCCCTCACCGGCACACACCCCGTGTCGGTGGGAAGGGTTTTTCAAAAATTGTCGTTGCAAAATATATTTGGTTCTCTCAAGCAAAAACCTCAACTTACTGTTGAGGTTTTTGTGATATGAGTAAATTAATAATTTAGTTAGCGGATTCCGACCTCTTTTACATACTTGCCCATAATCTTCTTAGCTTTTTTTAGTTCATCGTCAGCAAACGGCTCATACTTAATGGTCTCATCGATCCGTTTTGATTTTTTGTAATTTTGCAGAAAATAACGTTTGGCACCCTTGATCATCTTCCCCATCGCCTCGAAATCAGCAAGTTCGTGAAGCGGATGACAGGCGGTTGTTCTGAACTCATAGTTGATACCAGAATCCATTATAAGTTTGACAGAGCGTTGAATTTTCTTTGTTAACTCATTGTTCGATTGTTCAATTGTTTCACTGTTTGAAAATTTGGGTTTTTGATTTGAGCTTTGGTTAGAAATTGACAGTTTTTCTGTCATCCCGAGCGAAGCCAAGGGATCTGTGCTAAATTTAGAATTAGGAATTGCAGTTTGAGCATACTTGCTCAAACTGTTTTTAATATCCATAGCGATATAATCGACGTCGCCGTCCTTGATAATTTTTTCCAGTCGATCCGGAAATGAACCATTTGTGTCCAGCTTCACGTCAAAGCCAAGTGCCTTCAGATGGGAGATAAATTTATCGGCGTCTGGATTCATCAACGGCTCACCACCAGTGAAGCAGATACCAGTCAGTTTGCCATAACGCGATTCGAGAAATTCGAAAATCTGCGCCTCACTCAAGAGCGGATTGAATTTCTCCGGCAAGACAAGTTCTGGGTTGTGACAAAAGCCGCACCGGAACGAACAGCCACGGGTGAAAACCGTGGCTGCTACGTGACCGGGAAAGTCTACCAGAGTTAGTTTTTGGATTCCTGCGATGTTCATGCTTAAGTATCAAGTTCCGAGGACTGAGTTACGAGTCAAGATAGAAATGTGCTGCTCGGTACTGTGTACTCGGTACTTGCAACTAGATTAACGCTGCTTGCTCAGTTGCCTCAGCTATAGTCACCTTTATTTCTGGTGCCTCTTCAACAGCAACCTTGGGCTCAGACAAGACCTTTTCCTTCGTCTTTTTGGTTTTCTTCTTTGTCGGATCATCACCAGAACTGAATTCTATCTCAGTAGTTTCGATAGCCCCAAAGGGACCCCCGTTGGGGGCAACCGCCTCCGCTTTTTCCTTGCCGTCGACAAACTTATATGTGGTTCTGTCGTCAAATTCTGATCTTTTGCCGGAATTCCACTGTTGGATCGGTCTGATGTAGCCAACAATCCGAGAATAGACTTCGTTTGTGGCTCCACATTTTTCGCATGTCATAACCTTGCCGGCAATATATCCATGGTTCGGACAGATCGAGAATGTTGGCGTAACAGTGAAATAAGGTAAATGGTAGTTTTCGCAAACCGTCCTGACCAGGTTTTTGACCGCGGTCGTATCAGTTATTTCTTCGCCGACAAAGAGATGAACCACGGTGCCACCGGTGTATTTGGTCTGGAGATCGTCTTGCAAGTCGAGTGTTTCGAAAAGATCGTCGGTAAAATCAACTGGCAGGTGTGATGAGTTGGTGTAATACGGTGCGACTTCACTGCTCTCACTGATTGCGTCTTCGTTGGCGACCATAATTTCCGGATATATTTGCTTGTCCTTGAGCGCCAAACGGTATGACGTACCTTCAGCCGGAGTTGCTTCCAAGTTATAATAATTACCGGTCTCGGCCTGATAGCCATAAATTTTCTCACGCATAAATTCCAGAGCTTCACGGCCAAACTGCTGACCCTCTGCTGTCGTCAGGTCGTGACCGAGCAAATTTAGACTCGCTTCATTCAGTCCGACAAGTCCGATCGTCGAGAAATGATTTGACCAGTATTTGTCATCACGCTTCTTGACATTGCGAAGATAAAATTTCGAGTAAGGATAGAGACCTTTGTCGGTCATATTTTCCAAAACCTTGCGCTTCATCTCCAGGCTTTCCTTGGCCAGATCCATGATGTAGGTCAGATTGTAGAAAAATTCACGCTTGTCTCTAGAACGATACCCAAGCCGCGGCAGATTGACCGTCACCACGCCGACAGAACCGGTTAACGGATTGGCGCCAAAGAGACCGCCACCACGTTTACGCAATTCACGATTATCCAATCTCAGGCGGCAACACATACTTCTGGCATCCTCAGGATCCATATCGGAGTTGACGAAATTTGAGAAGTACGGAATGCCATATTTTGCGGTCATCTTCCAAAGATTTTCGATATTTTTATTGTCCCAATCAAAATCCTTGGAAATATTGTAGGTCGGGATTGGAAAAGTAAAAACTC
>PEZW01000011.1 GCA_002773985.1 Candidatus Berkelbacteria bacterium CG10_big_fil_rev_8_21_14_0_10_43_13 | reverse complement strand
GCTAAAAACTGCACTGCACTTTTAATTTGGAGAGAGGGCTATTTTGAGCGTGATCTACTGCACTTTTAATTTGGAGCTAACAATTGGGGAAAATTTGTTGCAAAAAAACACAAAATATGGCATACTATCAGCGTCGACGCTGTGTAGTCGGCAGGAGAAAGAGATGCTCGCGCAGCTCTGTCGGAACTGTCATCAGATCAACTGGCGACAGCTCCTCACCCGAACGACTGAAGGGCTTGTCGCCGTTCTGGTGGTAGACGTAATCACGACCTGGATCGTGTGGTCGATATCAAAGTCGACCACATTGAGCGCTGCGGTCGGTGGTTTCGCCGCTGGTGTGATGCTGACGTTTAGCACCACCAAAAAACACTAGGAGACACCGACGATGTTATGGTGGTTCTACGGCGTACCCGCTGCGGTGCAAACTGTGCTGTGTGTGCTGGCACATCAAGCCTTCACCGTCACGCACAACCTGTGGCTGGTACTGCCCCCGCTCGTTCTCGCCTCGATCGTCACGTGGTGGTTGGTGATGGACTTTCACATCTTCTGGCCACACGAGCCAAAGCGAACCAAGGTGGCGCGACAATGGGTGACGTAACGATTGCATCCACCTGTCGCCCTCAACCGCCGCAAAGAGAAGGCGTCAGCAAAAAGCAGGGGGTGCTGTTCTCTTCATCCCCCGGTCGTGTACTGATCTCACTCAGCGAAGTGATCAACTTCGTCGTATTGGTCACCTTCGCAGTAGTTGCCATGTTTGTCTTCCAGACAATCATGCTACTGGGAAAGTGCAGACCCACTGAGTCCACCCATACCCCTCCAGCGGCGTCCTAGACGCCGCTGGAGAGAAAGAAATTAGTTCGGATTATTTCTTACCAATAATGACCTAGAAGGATACACCGTTAAATATCCATATTGTGAACACTAAAATGGCTCAAGATAATTTCGACATCTTTTTGCGAGCTAAGAACTTTGATCTGATTGAGATATAGGCTTATCATCATCAGCCATGATTTATCGTCAGTCTCAGCCCATTTGATAGTGTCTCGAAGAGCATGATCCATTTTTGCAACATTCTGAGGATCTAATACAATATCATTCTCTTGATCTCCCATCAGCTGACGGCGCTTGGCATCCAATTCTTTGGCCAGATCTACTCTGTCAGACAATGATAACAGTAATAGAAAATTAAACTCATTCTCAGCTTCACTATGTTCCGATCGGAACTCATTCATTTTTTCCTCCAAAAACTTAAAACTAAAAAGAGACTATTTCCCGTGGCATTTTTTATATTTTTTTCCTGAGCCGCACGGGCAGGGATCGTTGCGGCCAACCTTCTTGGCATTTTTGGCCTGCGATGCCGGACCGGTTTTCGCCGTTTCTTGCATCCGATCATAGACAGTCTTGCCCTGATTTATTGTCTTCGTCACTCTATCGATACGATCGTTATCGGCTTTAGTCTTTAGTTTTTCGTCCTTCAACTTCTCCTCAAAGCCCCCGATCGTGTCAGCGTCAGGGCTCGAATATTCCGCCTGCTTAATATTTGTAACGGGGGGCGCCGACTGATTGACCGCGACTTCAACCTTGAAAATTGTCCTAGCGACATTGGATTCAATCGTTTTCAAAAGTCCCTCAAACATCCGAAAAGCAGCTTGCTTGTATTCAACCAAAGGATCCTTCTGACCGTAACCTTGGAGACCGATACCGGTGCGCAACTCATCCATCGTCGTCAGATGCTCGATCCAGAGCATATCTATGGTTCGAAGATAGACCATCTTTTCTACTTGCCGCATTACCGAGGCAGTCAATTTTGCTTCTCTACTATCATATAATTCCCGAGCAAATTTCTTGACTTTATCAGCATCAAGTTCTGATAGATCGACATCACCAAGAATCGCTTTCAACTCCATCTTTATCTTCTCATCATCGCCAACATATAAGCCAAAAATATTTATAACTTCTTCATTTATGATATCGATAATTTCTGATTTCAAAGAGTCAGAGTAGCGAAGTAGCGAAGTAGCGGAGCTATCTAAGTTTTCTCTCTGCCCCTCTGTCTCTCCGTCTCTCTGTCCCTCCAAGATAGTTCTCCTTTTTCGATAAATCACCTCGCGATGCTTGTTCATAACATCATCGTATTCGACCAAATGTTTGCGACTATCGAAATTGTAGCCTTCGACACGTCGCTGAGCCGATTCGATCGAGCGCGAGATCAATTTATTTTCTATCGGCATATCATCAGGCAGACCAAGAGAATTCATCAGGTTTTTCAGCTTTTCACCGCCAAAAATCCGCATCAAGTCGTCTTCCATCGAGACAAAAAACTGCGACGACCCGGGATCACCCTGACGACCTGCACGACCACGCAACTGATTGTCGATGCGCCGTGCTTCGTGTCGCTCAGTACCTAGCACATGCAAGCCACCTGACTCCCTGACGCCAACTCCTAGCTTGATGTCGGTACCACGACCAGCCATGTTTGTCGCCACGGTGACGGCGTCCTTTTGTCCTGCTTTGATAATAATTTTTGCTTCACGATCGTGTTGCTTGGCATTCAAAACCTCATGTTTGACACCTGCTTGCTTCAGCTTTTTTGATAAAATCTCGTTTTTTGACACTGAAACAGTGCCGATCAAGACCGGCTGACCGGACGCATTTAGCTCTTTAACACTTTCTACAACGGCATCAAATTTGGCTTCCTCTGACTTGTAAATTCGATCAGGCAAATCCTTGCGAACAATCGGCTTGTTGGTCGGAATTTCGACGACATCGAGTTCGTAAATTTTGAAAAACTCCTCCGCTTCCGTCGCCGCCGTCCCAGTCATACCAGCCAATTTGTCATAAAGACGAAAAAGATTCTGAAAAGAAATAGTCGCCAAGGTCTGCGATTCCTGCTTGACTTCGACATTTTCCTTCGCCTCAATCGCTTGGTGCAATCCTTCAGAATAGCGTCGACCGACCATCAGGCGACCAGTAAATTCATCGACGATAATAATTTCGCCGTCACGAACGACATAATCGCGATCGCGTTTAAATAACGTTTCCGCTTTCAGTGCTTGCTCCAGATGATGAACCATCGCCAAACCACCCCCAACGGGGGCCCCTTCGGGGCCGACTTCGTAAATATTGTCGACATGGAGCATTTTTTCCATTTCCTTGATACCCTGATCAGTCAACGTCACCGCTTTATCCTTCTCGTCGAGAACATAATCAGTCTCCGACTTTAGGCGCGGCACGAGCGTCGCAAACTGGGCGTACATACTGCCAGATTCTTGCGCCGGCGCCGAGATAATCAGTGGGGTACGCGCTTCATCAATCAAGATTGAGTCAACTTCATCGACAATGGCAAAATTCAATTTTCTCTGAGCACAGGCTTCGACCGACGGTGCCATGTTGTCGCGCAGATAATCAAAACCAAATTCATTGTTTGTACCGTAGGTAATATCGGCGGCGTAAGCATCATGCCGTGAGCAAAGTTCGAGATTTGAGCCGTCGCAATCCGAGTAATGTTTGTAATCAACTTTTTTGACAAATTTATACGTCTCCTGATTGCTCTGAATAACTCCAGTCGAAAGACCGAGAAAATTGTAAACCTCACCCATACCCTCGCCCTGATGTTTGGAGAGATAATCGTTGACCGTTATCAGGTGGACACCTTCGCCGGCCAGAGCGTTTAAATACAAAGCCAGAGCGGCTGCGATTGTCTTGCCCTCACCGGTTTTCATCTCAGCGATCTTACCCTGATGAAGAACGAGACCGCCGATCAGCTGAACATCAAAATGACGCTCGCCCCAGACCCGCCGCATTGCTTCACGCAGGACAGCAAATGCCTCCGCGGTAATTTCTTCAAGAAGTTCGTTCTCCTTGTCCTCTCGGTACTCGGCTTGCCCCTCGTAGCTCGAAGAGCGAAGTGGGGTACTCGGTACTTGCAACTTTTGTTTAAATTCTCCCGTCTTCGCTTTAAGTTCTTCGTCGGTCAGTTTTTTGATCTCGTCTTCAAGCGCATTAATCTCAGCAACCTTTTTTTCAAGGCTTCCGATCACTCGCTTGCTTGGATTGTAAAACAAATTTAATATCGACATAATAGTAGTTAAAAGTCTAAGGTTAAGATTAAAAATTTGTTGTCATTGCGAGCCATTGTGTGCCTCCAAGGCGCGACAATCCATCAATCAAACACTTGAATCTTATCATCAAGCACGACTAAATTCAATTCGAAGCAAAGTAGAAATTGATTTTCCTGACAATCGGTGTATTGTTAGAATAACAATTATTAATATTGGGAGAATTATGACCTTCTTGAAAGTCGTCGTTAGCATCGCTTGTATGGTGTTTTTGGTAATCTTTTTGAACAACTTGATGGCGCGGATTTTCCCGCAGAAAGCAAGAAGTGCTGACTATGTCAGCTCATACGACACCTGCAACAAACAATATCCAGACCATTATACAACCACCAGTCCCAATTACAAATCTGATCAGACCGGATATGACAAGTGCTATAAAAGCGAAAACCAAAAAACCGCTGACAACGAAGCGGTGGCAAGTATGAACGCTTGGATCAGAGCAATCGTCGTTATGGTCATCCTTATTGTAATCGCAATTTTTCTCTTTAAAAAATTCCCTTTCTTTAGTTCATCTCTTATCGCCGGCGGATTATTTTTTGCCCTATCATATTCCATATATGGAATGATCGGCAACTACACCAGCGGAGATTTGAGTAGCTCGGTCAAACAGATGACTGAAAATTTCAAGCTCTTTACCAGCCTAATTGCCTTTATTGCCCTGACCTGCGCCGATATCCTCTTCTTTGAAAAAGATCACAAAAATCAAATTCAACAAAATTCTACTCACAGCAACCTCAGCTAGAAACGAATAGTTTTAAAAAACACCGTTGAAATTTCAATGGTGTTTTTTAAATATGGATTGGATCCCCGTTCAAGCCGGGGATGACAAACTCGATTCGGTCCAAACATCAGCTTGTCATTTTTTCAATCTCAACGCTTTTAGTGCCTTCGAAATATAACTATCTGACCCACTGTGGCTTTTTTCAATTCTTTGTTTGTGCAATTTATTTACTTGCCGATCGAAAGCTTTCTGAGCGCGAGCAAAGGCTCGTAGCAAGCGGTCATCGATTTCAGTCACGAAAATCTTCTCACCTGCTATCACTGTCGAGATCTCAACGGTCTGGTCAACACCACCCTTCTCCGCGCTACTCTCGTCCTTCAAATAGACGTCGATGGTTACTGACTCATCCTTGCAATATTTTTTCAACTTCATTAATTTCTTTTCAAACAGCGCTTTTTGTTTCGCCGTAATAACCACATCTTTAATGTGGAATTCGATTTTCATACACACCTCCTGGTTTAGATTACAAAACTACAAATTATACAAATCTTACAAATCGTGCCTCTTGATGTTGAGAATTCGATGATAAACCACTCCTTTGGCTGTGAAACAAGCGATGATTCCCAATTCCATCCCACATGTTTTTAGGTAATTATGTAATTGTATAAAATCTCCGCGATGAATAAAACGTCCAGACTTCAATTCTAAGATTACCTTGTTTTCTATATTAAAATCAAGGAAACTTTTCCCTATCTTTTCGCTCCTATATTTGAGATCAACTGGATATTGCTCGACAAAACTCAAACCACTACGATTCAGTTCGATAGCTACAGTTTTTTGATAATAACTCTCCCGATGGTTCGGTCCGATATTATTAAAAACATTAAAAAGACAGCCGACTATCTTATAGCTAAGCTCCAGATAAATTACTTTATTTTTTCCCTCCACCATTTGTAAGATTTGTATAATTTGTAGTTTTGTAATACTATCGCTTGATCTCAGAGAACCCAGTGTACTTTTGCAACACTTCCGGCACCTTGACTGAGCCGTCCTTTTGCTGATAATTTTCAAGGATTGCGAGCAATGGTCGCTCGGCAAATGCAGTGCCGTTTAGAGTGTGGACAAAATCCGTTTTTCCTTCAGAATTTTTATAACGAATGTTGAGGCGGCGCGCTTGAAAATCAGTACAATTCGAACAAGAATGCGTCTCACGATACTTGCCCTCGCTCGGCAACCAGGCTTCGATATCAAATTTTTTCGCTGCCGGCGCACCGAGATCACCAGCACAGATGTTTATAACCTGATATGGCAATTTCAATTTTTGCATTAATTTTTCTTCGAGCGAAACCATGTAATCATGTTCTTTGGTTGAATCTTCTGGTTTGACGAAAGAAAACATCTCGATTTTGTTGAATTGATGACCACGCAAGATGCCTCGGACGTCCTTGCCATGACTACCAGCTTCACGTCGGAAACAGGTTGAGATCCCAGCATAACGCAGCGGCAAATCTTTTTCTGAAAAAATTTCGTCCAGGTGGTAGCCAGCCAGCGGTTGTTCCGATGTTCCAGCCAGATACAGATCATCCTGTGTCTTGTAGATTTCATCCTCACCGCCAGGGATATAGCCAGCGCCTTCCATGATTCTGCGGTTTACAAGCACGGGTGGAATCACTGGAATAAATTTTTCAGCGACCAGAAAATCGAGAGCAAAACGAAAGAGTGATTGCTCGATAATTACCATGTCACCAGTCAGATAATAGAAGCGCGACCCGGCAACTTTTGTCGCTCGTTCTGTATTGAAGAGGTTTAATTTTTCGGCCAGCTCGATGTTATCAAGCGGCTTGAAATCAAAGTTTGGTTTCTCTCCCCAAGTTCGATTGACGGTGTTGTCTTTGTCAGATTCGCCATCGATCACTTCCGGACTTGGCGGATTTGGAATCTCTAAAGCAATTTCACGAAAGCCAGTTTCGACTTTTTCTAGCTCGGGCTTGAGTTGTTTGATCTTCTCAGAAGATTCACTCGCATCATTGATAGCGTCAATCTTTTGCTGACCGTGATATTGAACAATCTCTTTTGATCTAATATTGACCTCAGTCTGAAATCTTTCAATTTTGGCAATCAGGTCGCGACGTCTCTTGTCCAAATCAAGCAGTTCATCGATCAATGCCGGCTCTGCACCTTTGCGAGCAATCGCCTTTTTAATTTCCTCTGGTTTTTCACGAATCAGTTTTATGTCGAGCATATCACTCCAATTTCTAATTTTTAGTTCTTAATTTTTATTCAATTTTTAATTATTAATGTTTAAAAATTGGAAATTAGGAATTGATTAGAAATTAAAAATTAATAATTAAGAATTTTTGCCAGCCTCTGGCTTGTCTGGTTTCATCAGTGGAAATATCTGTGCCTCACGAACTGTTTTTCCGGCAAGAAAGGCAAACATCCGCTCAGATGTGCCAAAACCAGTCGTCGGTGGCATGCCATATTCTAGCGCTTCGACAAACTCCTCATCAAACATCTGGGCTTCATTGTCACCCTCCGCCCGCATCTTGGCCTGTTCATCGAACCGTGCACGCTGATCGACCGGATCGTTCAGCTCAGAATAACCGTTTCCGATCTCGGACCCGGCAATAATCGGCTGGAATCTCTCAACTAGACGTGGATCGTCGGCTTTTCGCTTGGCTAGGGGCGAAACCTCAACTGGATGATTGATCAGGAAAGCCGGCCCAGCGATCGTTTTGCGAATATGTTTCCAGAGTGAATCGATCAGGCGACCACGACGTTCATTTGGTTTAAATTCAATTTTTAATTCTTTTAGTTTTGCTCTTATCTCATCCTCTGACGCTTCCAGAACATCGATGCTTAATTTTTCTTTTACGGTCTCAACATAATCCAAGTGAGTCCAGTCGTCAGCCAAATCGATATCAAAACCGTTGATCTGAAATTTTGTCGTGTTGAATGTTTCTTTGGCGACATGGCAATACATTTCCTGAACCATTTTCATATTGTCCTCATAGTCGGCATAAGCCCAGTAATATTCAACTTGAGAATAATCCTGGAGATGTTCGCGAGAAATGCCCTCATTTCGAAATTGTCGACCTATTTCGAAGGTTTTTTCAAATCCAGCCACCATCAATCGCTTCTGCCAAAGCTCGCCTGTCGAAATTCGCAGGTAAACATCCATATCAAAGGCATGATGATGTGTTGTAAATGGATTTGCGTCCGCACCACCGGCTGTCGATTCCAGCACCGGAGTTTCTACTTCCAGAAAACCTTTTGCAACCAAAAACTCTCTGATCGATTGCCAAAATTTTGCTTTTTTGATGAAAAGATCACGCATTTCCGGCTCGAGTATGAAATCGAGATAACGCTTGCGAAAACGCAGCTCCTCGTCTTTGATACCATACCACTTCTCAGGAATTGGTCGAATCGTCTTGGCCAGAATTTTAATTCCTTCAGCCTCAACTGTCAGTTCACCGGCCGCTGTCACAAAGACTGTGCCGACTACCTCGATAAAATCGCCGACTTCGAACAAAGAAATTTGATCAAATTTTTCGCCCAAAATATCAATTTTGAAGACAGTTTGAATCTTACCGGTGATATCTTCAATATCAGCAAAAATCAATTTACCATGACCGCGCTTAGCCATCAGCCTGCCGGCGACCGTCACGTTTGCTTTATCGGCAATCAGCTTGTCCTTGTCTTTTCGAACATCAGCCGTCATCTTTGTCCGGCTGGATTTCGATGGATACGGATCGACACCCTGCGCTCGCAAGGCTTCAAGTTTTTCAAGCCTGTTTTCGACTAGTTCTTTTTCAGTCGCACCCAAATTTTCTGCCATATTTTCCTCGGATTTATAAACTTTATAAACCTTACCACTGTTGTGTAATTGTCATGCTGAACTTGTTTCAGCATCTCAGAGATAAGCTACGGGATCCCGAAACGAGTTCGGGATGACACCAGAGATTGAATTGCACAAAACCGGTAAACTTCTACTTTCTAACTAATTTATACCACAAAGATACACAAACTAAAACACCGCCTCTGATCGAGCGCGGTATTTTATCTGTGTCTATCTGTGGAAGAGATCTGTGCTGGCTCTATCCGATTTTCAGAATCTTACAGTTTGTGACACCAATTGGGGTTTTGACCGCGACAGTCTCACCCTTCTTGTGACCGACCAAAGCAGAACCAATCGGCGAATCGACAGAGATGCGTCCATTGATCGGATCAGCCTCGTCACTACCAACAATCTGGTAGCTCACTTTTTCGCCGTCATCATCAATTTCGACAGCGCAGCCGACATTGATAATATCAGTTTTACACTCTTTGGAGATTATCTGAGCATTCTTGATCTTTTGTTCGATGTCAACTTCCTTGCTAGCCAGATATGACTGCTCATTCTTCGCCTCATGATATTCAGCATTCTCTGACAGATCACCCATTTCGCGGGCGTCTTTAATCTTACGACTGGCTTCTTTCAATTTCAGCTTGATTTCCTTGAGCTGTTCTTTTAGTTTTACAAGGCCTGCTTCCGTGACGTAATTACTCATTTTGTCCTTTCGGCTCCGCTTGTGACGATCAGAAGATCGCCTCTTTTCGGAAAAAAAATCGCCCACGTTTTTTTTAAATACGTGCAGCGTTTCGATAATTATTTTTTACTTTTGGGACGTTTATTTTCTCAAAAAAGGTCCCAACTGTCAAGACTTCTAGGGCTTGACCGTGCGAGTTTCACAATCGATATAACTGATTGTAAAGTACAATACTGAATTATTTCTGAGAAAAAAGTTCTCAATAACCAAACATCAAGATACGAGATACAAAAATATTCAATTTCTCAATTTTCAAGTATTCAAACTTTGGTTATTGCTTGCCCCGCGTAGCTCGATAGAGCGAAGTGGGATTTCTTGGTTATTGGTTATTTTGGTGTTTGTTTCTTTGTTCTTGGTTATTGTGATTGTTACTTATTATTTGCGAAATAATATGTCATCATATCCTTTGCCACCGGTCCGGCAATGTCGTAACCCTCACCACCACCTTCGACCAGAACAATAATAGCAATTTGTGGATTATCATAAGGTGCATAACATTCAAACCAAGCGTGTGTTTTTTGGTTATTCATAAACTGAGCTGTGCCTGTTTTGGCCGCGATCGGGATCGGAAAATCGTAAAAAATACTATGGGCCGAACCGGAAGGCTGGACAGTCATACGCATACCTTGCTGAACAGTTTTAATATTTGCAGCACTTATAAAGTCTTGCCTCTCGATTCGAGGGCCAAATGTTTTTACCGTCTTACCGCTACGATCGACAATTCGGCTGACCAGTTGAGGCTGAAGCAATTTTCCGCCATTGGCGATGGTCGCCGTTGCGCGCAACATCTGGATAGGAGTCACCAGCATATCGCCCTGACCGATCGAAACATGGTAGGTGTCACCGATATACCATGGTTCTTTTTTTATCCTTGTCTTCCATTCATTGTCAGGCAACAACCCAGATGCTTCACCAGGCAAATCAAGACCAGTTTTCTCCCCAAGACCAAAGAGCTGCCAGTATTCCTTGATCTTATCAATACCCAAACCCTTGATATTTTGGAAACCTCCGCCAAGCGCATAGAAAAAAATATCGTTCGACTGGGCAATTGCCGATTGAATGTTGGTACTTTCATAACTATGGTCTTTCCAGTCAGGGAAAGTATATTCACCAATTTTTATTGCCGGCGGCGTGACCATCGAGGTCTTTGCTGTGATGTTTCCTTCTTGTAAACCAGCCGAAGCCATTATGATCTTTGCGATCGAGCCTGGCGGATAGACACCGGCAATTCCCCGATTAAACATCGGCAAAGTTGGATCAGCGTTTAATTTTGCATAATCAGCATTACTAATTTTTATCGAAAACAAATTGTCGTCGTAGCTAGGCAGAGAAACCATCGAGAGAATCCCGCCAGTATTGACATCCATAACCATAGCCGTGGCGCTCGTCACTGGCTGACCGGTTTGCTCTGTACCCGTTGCCATACCACTTGCCAGAGCTGTGGCTGTTGCTTGCTGCAAACCATAGTCAAGGTTTAGGACCAAGTTGTCTCCGTTGACTGGCTCAGTGTTATTGTTGTCTGTAACGACACCGGTAATATTACCCACAGAATCAACCTCGATCTGCTCCACACCATAAACACCACGGAGATAACTTTCATATTTAGACTCGAGACCAGTCTTGCCGATCCGATCTGAAAGATAATAATCAGGATGATTTATGATATCATTTGCCGAAACCAAACCAGTATAACCAAGGACGTGAGCTAGGCCAGAATCGCTCGTGTATCGACGGATCGACTTTGTCGCCACGAAGACACCAGGCAGATCAGAAATCTTTTGTTCGAGTAAAAGAGCATCGTCGTGCGAAACATTTTCCTTGATAGTAACTTCATCTAGGGATGACAGACCGTTTTTTTCAGCCTCTTTTTTGACAGTCTCAAGCGGAATCTTCGTTAGGTCGGAAATTTTTTGATAAACCGCCTCTCGATCAGTAGTCTTATGCGGTAGATCAGAAGGGTAAACTGCCAAAGCAAAAGAGGGCTCATTTTGAGCCAGTGGCTTGCCATTCTTGTCCAAAATCAGGCCTCTCCCAGCTTCGATAACTCTAGGACGTATTCGATTGCCTTCAGCCAATTTTTGATTCAAGCTCCCCGAAACAATTTGAACAGTGAAAAGACGCAAAATCAAAATAGTAAAAATAAGAATAGAAAATGCTTTCAGATAAGAGGTGAACCCAGGATTGTTCTTTTCCTCAACTCTGTCGACAGATTCAGACGAGAGATCAGAATAACTAAATTCAAGATCAGAGTACTCTCTGACCTTGCGCTTTTCCTTATCATCTTTCAGTTTTGAAAAATTACCAAAAATATCCATTTGAGTCTTAAATTTTTATCTTTGAGGAAAATGTGTACTTTTTCTTCAAAAGATCGATAACGTAATACACGAACCACCCCACCATACTATTGATAGCTGTGAAATAGCCAACGGCGAGGAAGCTGGATGCATTCCACTCACTTGACCAGACAAGCAAAATAAAATCGAATAGAAAAGTAGCAGCAACTAGATAAAAAAGAATGGTGAAATTATTTGGTTCAGGAAAATATTTTTTGGCGATTATATTTAAACCAATCGGTAATAAGAAAAAATTAAGTGCTATGACGCCCATAGGCAACGACGAAAAAACCGCAAACAAAATCACTTGAAGTAAGCCGAAATAAGCGTAATCATCGCCATTGTCTCTGATCGCAAAGATAACCATCGCGATAAACGATGTTAAAATACTGGCGCCATATATCTCAAAACTTGAAAAAAAGGAGACGTCGAGTAAAACCGTCAATAAACCTAGGAGCAAATAAAAAAGAAATTTTAGTTGTTTCATTTTTCTTCTCGAATAATATTTTTAAATTTATAGGTCAATCATCACATTCAACAGCCTGAAAAGACTATTTTTTCACAAAAACCAATTCCAAACTCGAAATGTCGACAAGTGGCTCGACACTAATCGTTTTGAAAATACTCGACGAGGCAGATTCTAATTTACCAGCTGTCCCGATCAGCATCCCCGACATAATATCACCCCCCAACCCGCTCGTAACGACATTTTCGCCAATTTTATATGTCGTATCGGTCGTAATGTCATCAAGATACAATCCGGAGATGCCACCGCGCAAAATCCCCTTAGATCGGCTGTTTTGGAGCATCGCTTGAATAATCGAATCTTTACTCGTTATTAATAATATTTTTGAGGTGTCCGACATAACATTTTTGATCGTCCCGATCAGGATATTGTTTGAAACGACGGCCACACCTTTTACGATACCGTCCTTTTCGCCCTTATCAATAGTAATTTCATCTGAAAATGTTGCCGCATCACGTTCAATGATCTTGGCTGGGACTAGTGTACCAATTTCACTAGGCTCAATAAAACCAAGCTCCTTCTTGAGCAAAGCATTTTCATTTTTCAGCTCTTCAATCTGACTCGAATCTACTTGTAGTGAAATTATCTTTCGGCTTAGTTCCTCGTTTTGTTTTTTAAGCTCTGAAATATTAGTCCAAAACGAAAAAGTCCTCCTGACCCGATGACTAAAATTTTCAAGACGGATCGATATCCCTGTTGTCGTCCGAGTG
Source organism: Candidatus Berkelbacteria bacterium CG10_big_fil_rev_8_21_14_0_10_43_13 (assembly GCA_002773985.1). Taxonomy (GTDB): domain Bacteria; phylum Patescibacteriota; class UBA1384; order XYA2-FULL-43-10; family 1-14-0-10-43-13; genus 1-14-0-10-43-13. The sequence continues at coordinate 19,455 of PEZW01000011.1, read as the reverse complement.
AAAAGAGATTTGGCCCGCGATTGAAAACTCGGCGAAATTGCCAACGCCAAAATTATCGTTCCGAAAATGATAAATAACAATGTTTTTGCACGCCGATTCATGGTTTCCAAATTAATCATGAAAATACAAATTATACGAAAATACAAATTTTAAATATCATCAGCCACCAGACTACCTTAAACTGTTTGTATTTTTGTATTGTTCGTATTTTCGTGATTGGCTATCTTTTATAAGCTCGTGGCAGCAAAACATCAGCCAAAAGATCGATATCCTCCAAAACAATTCCGGTACCACGAGCAACCGCCGTCAGAGGATCGTCAGCGATAAAAACTTTTGTTTGTGTCTCAGAAGCGATCAGACGATCCAAACCGCTCAAAAGGGCACCACCACCGGCTAGAACAATTCCCCTGTCCATAATGTCGGCCAGCAACTCTGGCGGCGTTTCTTCCATCGTCACCTTGATGCTCTCGATAATTGATCCGACAGATTTTTTGATTGCCTCGCGAATCTGTTCGTCGTTGACAATAATTTCTTTTGGCAAACCTGTGACAAGGTCGCGGCCACGCATTGCTGCTTCCTTTTTTTCACGTCCACCGATGACAGAACCAATTTTTATTTTAATATCCTCAGCTGTGCGCTCGCCTAGAAGTAGATTAAATTTGTCGCGAGCGTACTGAATGATGTCTTCGTTCATCTCATCACCGGCAATCCGCAGAGACCGTGAAGCGACAACACCGCCGAGTGAAATAACAGCGACTTCGCTCGTGCCACCACCAATATCGATGATCATACTGCCGGAAGCATCCTGGATCGGCAAACGTGCCCCAATCGCCGCGGCGATTGGTTCCTCGATCAGATAAACTTCGCGCGCTCCGGCATTGATCGCCCCTTCTTCGACCGCACGTCGCTCTACCTCCGTCACAGAGTGCGGAATACCGATCACAACCCGCGGACGTGGGATGAGCGAAAAGTGCATTTGGTGCACTTTGTCGAAAAAATAGCGCAACATTGCTTCTGTCACTTCAAAATCTGAAATGACACCATCGACAAGCGGCCTGATCGCGATAATATGAGATGGAGTTCGGCCAACCATTCTCTTGGCATCTTCGCCAACCGCCAAAATCTCCTTGGTTTTTTTGTTGATCGCGACGACCGACGGTTCGCGAATGACAACGCCCTTGCCACGAACATAGACCAGGGTATTGGCGGTACCCAAATCTATCCCAATGTCCTGAGAAAAGCGTCCTAAAATTTTAGAGAAAGGATTCTTCATGCAAGCAAGCTGATTAGCAGGTTGGCTATTTGGTAAATAGCAGACCGATGATTATCACAAAGCAAAAAAAATATAAGCAAATTCAAAAATTAACAAGCCAATCAGCTAACTGCTAACTAGCTAGTTTGAGTTTATGGTAAAAACACTTCACGGTCAAGACAGACTATTTCGACAATGTTAGAGATATTTTGCTACATTATTTTTGTGGCCATCTAGTGTGCTGGCGGCGTGGAGAATGCCGTCCTTACCGTAGAGAAAATAATAGTAGTTACTAGCTGTCGGATTTAGAGTAGCCTTGATACTGGCAAGACCGGGATTGCAAATCGGTGCAGGTGGCAAACCAGCATTTTGATAAGTATTGTAAGCTGATTTGACTGAAGTGAATTCTACTGTCTTGGCTGCTTTCCAGAAGGAGTAGTCAAGAATTTCCTTAACAGTCATAGAGGCGATATTGTTGCTGTCGCGGCCGTATGACACTGTCGGATCAGACTGCAACTTCATACCAAGATCAATTCTATTTTGATAAATACCAGCGATAATTCCGCGATCAGCATCACTATCTGCCGCCTCCTTTTCAACAATCGAGGCCAACGTTAAATCTTTGGTCGAGACAGTCATCCCCTCGATGCGCGTGCTGTAATCGTCCTCCATCTTGGCGACAATCGCCTCACCAGTCATTATTGGATCCAGAAAATAAGTGTCGGGAAACAGGGCGCCTTCCTTGCCGGCCGCTGCTGTCATAAAATCTGTGTACGAAACGATACCAAGAGAACTGAGCTTAGCAGCGATTTGTTCGGTCCGATAGCCCTCAGGGATTCTTGCCTTCACAATCTTCGTCTCCCCAGAATTAATTAAATTGGCGACGTCAACCAACGACATCCGAGCTGTAATTTCATAGTAGCCCGGCTTGATCGCGCTCAAACGAGATCGTTCATAAAAAAGAAAAAGCTTTTTGTTCTGAATTAAGTTCAATTCATAGAGCGCGTTAGCAATGTTCGAAGTGCTTTCGTCTGCCTCAATTTTTATCAAAGTATTTTCAGTTATCCTTTCATTTGGCGCATTGATCGTCCGCAAATATGAAAAATAGGCCACACCGAGACCAACAAAGACGGCTAGACTTAGTATCAATAATATAGTCTTCCAGTTATATTTCATTGTTTATTCCAATCATAATTTCAAAATCCGAATTCTTAATGTCAAATGAAAATCTAAATGACACAAAACAAAAAGATTATTTGATTTAGGTATTTGGATTTGGACATTTTATTTGGAATTTTAAATTAGGATTTTGTCATTTTCTCGAGAAACTTCTCGAGAATCATAATCGCTGCCATCTCGTCCGTTTTTCCACTCTTTCGATTTGGAATTTTGCCGTGAGCTTTAAACTGGTCTTTTGCTTCAACCGAGGTAAATTCCTCCGGCTCGAAAATAATCGGCAGACCGGTCGCATCGCCGAGGCCGATGGCAAATTTTTTGATCTGCGGCGCCAATCTTCCCTCGTCGCCGCTTGGCAACATCGGCATACCGACAACTATTTTATCGACCTCGTTTTCAGCAATTACACTTTTTATTTCATCGATGATCTGTGAGGAATCTTTGGCACCATCAATAACACCTGCGCCTTTTGGAAAGATGGCACCGACCGCTAAGCCTATTCTTTTTTCACCCCAATCGATGGCTAGAAAGTTCATAAAGTTGGAAAGTTTATAAAGTTTATAAAATTTATAAAGTTAAAAGTTTTAAAAGTTTGTAATGTAATTCTTTGTGGACTTTCTACTTTACAAGCCTTCCAACTTTCCTACTTTATGAACTTTCTACTTTATGAACTAATAATTACTTCTGATAATCAAACTTGACATCTATCCGATTCGACATGAAAGGCATTACCCGCCAAAATTTTGGAATAAATCCGATCGAGACAGAAGCAACACCGTTTTGACTTTCAAGATAATTTTGTGCTGAAGTCGCACTCTTTCCCACCATCCCTTTTATCAAAGTGTCCGCAGAAATTTTTGTGCCAGTCTTGGCCTTGAAATTAACATCGAGTTTCATCGTCCCAGCATCAGAATTGTAAGCAGTGGTTTTATACGTCAAATCACTACCTTCAGGATTGACCAGCATTTCACCAGATTTCAAATCCTTCTCAACGATTTTTTCCATCGCTGCCCGCAAGTCCTTCTCGGAAAAACCAAAAGCTGAAAGCTTGATGGCGGCCGTTACTGCGAAGCTTTCAGCCTCATCGTTGACGTTTTTGTCTGTCGTGGTCGAAATGACATTTATGGTAATATTTTTTTCATCAATTACAACTGAGGCTTTCTCGGCATTACCAAGTAACTCAGCCTTGTTGTCCGCTAAGGCTTGGTCAGAGATTGCTTGCCCCACATTGTCTAGATCTTCCTGACTAACAAAAGTAATGTTTTTTGTTACACCACCAGCAAATGCCGCCTTATTGGCTGCCGTCAGGACACCAGCCGATGAGCTGACTGTAAATTTTGTGTTGATTGGCAAGTTATAACCATCGCCATTTGCTGAAGCTGTGACAGCAACATCAGCCGTTCCAGCGTCATAGCTGGTCACTTTGCCACCGGAAATTTGGACATTAGTCATCCCTGGTATCATCACACCCGTATCAATAGTAAACACAGCACCATCAGCGCTGGTAACCTTCGTTCCAGCCGACAATGGGATAGCCCCACTACTAACACCATTTGAAATCGTCACCGTTCCGGTTGCCTTCGTGCCAGCATCTTTTTGACCAGTCGAGGCAAAACTCTTCGAGATCGACTTTTCCAGCTTGACTACTGTTCCCGGCATCGTGCCAGAAGTGAGATCAAATGTTTTTTGAGATTTGTCGACATTTATCGATGCTGTTTTGTCAAGGTCAGCAGTCTTCAAAACAAGTGACGCTTTTGCAGATGGAAGAAAGAGGCAGACTACAACAAGAAGAACGATGATAGTCACCGCAGCTAAAATTGCCAATGGTTTTCGACTACCACCAGTTTTGATATGTTTACTATGATTATTGCCGAATAAGCGACCTTTTTCCGATCTTAATTTCATATCATCATCCTCGTTTTTACTTTCGTCAGCCGCTTTATCGTCAGACTCTTTTTGGTCGGGCCCCTGTTCCTCGACCTCGTCAATATTTTCCTCTTGGTGCTCAACACTCGATATTTCCGGCTCAGCTACGTCTTCGAGTGATTTCTTTGATAGCTTAATATCATCGTCAGACTCAGTTAGTGGCTCGTCTTTATTCAGACCAGAAAGATCATACTTTTTGTAGGTGTTGACCCTAAGATCGGCATCGTCAGCCAACTTGGCTGGGATCTTCACAGCTTCGACAATCAGCATCGCCTTTTCTGCTTCGCTGACCTTACTAAAAACTTTGACACCAAGCTGATCAGCTAAGTTTTTGGTCACACGATCAGTCGTGACAAGTCCGATCATTTTCTTATGCTCTTCGGCACCCCGCTTCAGCAGTTTCAAATTGATCACACTCTGAGTCAGAGTTGAATTTCGAGGTATGACCAAAACCGCACCGTCTTCTTCGCTCTGGCGGATTCGATTGATTACCTTTGTAATCTCTTCATCTGATTCTAGATAAAATATCTTATTCATTGCACAAACGGATGACTAATTTTCTAAATAACCAATGACTAATTGACTAATAATAATTTGGAATTCTTTTTATTCTAACACCTTCGTTTGTAAATCGAATAATCAATCCCAGTTTTGTACCACTTGACTTCAAATATTTAAATATCTGCGTACAAGCTTTTTTGTAATTTCTGTCTGAAATTTTCAATTCGACAATAATTTTGTCGTCTATCAAAAAGTCGAAATATTCCCTCTTAATTAATTTGTCTCCAATCAATATTGGAAAATATACTTCTCTCTGATATTTAATGCCGTTTTCTTTTAACAATTCTTCAAGAGCGTCTCCGTAAGTTTGTTCAGTCTGACCATATCCAATTGTATTATCAATATTATAAGCTAATCCGGTTATCTTATACGACAAATCTTTGTACAAAAGCTCAGTCATTCTTATTTGTTTATTGGTGATTGGTCATTTAGACCATTCGTTATCCATTTGTGGTTTATCTTCTCAGTCCCTCAACAATCCTGTCCAAAATTCCATCGACAACGCTCTCTTCGCCAGCCAAATCAATGGCCAGATTTGCCAAGGCCATCGGTGTGATGTCCTGCGAACCAACAAGTTTACCTGTCTCGTCGACAATTGAGGAAACTTGGGCTGGTTTGATGAAATCAACTTTTGGCTGTTTTGAAAAAGGCAGATTTTTTGTCCACGCTCGCTTCGACAAATATTCTGCAATCTCTGGCAAAAGTGAACCACCGCCACAAAGGAGAATTTTTGACGGCATCAGCTCGACTTCGGTAAAATCTTCCAAGGCTAATTCTACGCCTGAAAGCCAAACATCGCAATCGTTGGCAATTGCTTTTTTGATACTCTTGCCAATCTCTGAATCATCCTTGATCTTGCCAGAGGAATAATCCAGCTTGAGTTTTTCTGCTTCGGCAAATGTTTTATCAAGCGCATCAGCGATTGACTTGGTAAAGACCCGACCGCCAATGGCGAACATCTTTGTTCCCTCTAGCCCACCGGCGCGGACAACAGCAATGTCAGTCGTGCCACCGCCAATATCGACAAAGATTGACGAAAATTCAGATGAGTCTTCCGAGCCGACACATTTGGCGACTGCGTATGGCTCGGCCGCAACTGAGAGTAAATCTAGCTCCAAATCCTCGGCGATCGTCTGAAGCGCGCCAAGATGAACGATCGGGGCAAAAGCGTTGAAAATACTGACCTGGACGTCGCGCCCCTGAAAACCAACAGGGTTGGTAATTTTGTAACCATCAATATGAACATCGACGATCGAAGAATTGACTAGGCGGACATCGAGTTCAGCCTGACCAGTTTCCCAAGCCAATTCGCTTCGTGCACGATCAAACGAACGGGTCTGGACCTGCTCGATAATATCTTTGAGTTCGTTGACAGTAATCTTCTCCTTGGCATCATCGCGCTGATAATGAACTGCGGTCGTCGTCCCCTTGACCAGTTCGCCAGCGATACCGATGACACATTGACGCGGCGCAACTTTGGCTTCTTCAAAAGCTTGGTCAAGTGCCTTCTCACAATTTTTGATCACCCCGGCGATGTCAGTGACCCGTCCACCCTGCATATCACTTAGTCCTTGTTTTTGCCGACCAACACCGACGACATGAGCAACATCATCGACAATATGAAAAACAAGCACCTTCACAAATTCTGTGCCAATATCAAGTGAAATCGCATAGTTCTTCCTGTTTTTGCCAAACAGTCCCATTCATGCCCCTCGGATAGTAAGCAATAAGCGGTAAGCGGTAAGCGGTAAGCAATAAGCAATAAGCTAATAAAAGAAACTCACGCTTACACACTTACTGCTTATAAGTTTACCAGCTTGCTTAAAATTATACCACAGAAATTTTTTGAAATAAAATTCAGCCTATCGACCCATCTTTATTTGTCATCCCGGCCTGGGGTTAGAGAGCCGGGATCTTAAAGTTTGGTTGTTTATAAAAAGCGAAAAGGGTGCCACCGTCCAACCTCCAGTGGGACTAGCAGACACCCTATCGGATTGATTACCGCACCAGTTGACACGATCACGGCAGCAAGCCGTCGTCGTCCTCAACCGGTCCTTCAGCTATGACTGGAAGACCGAGCTGTTCGCGCAACTTCATCGTCTGCTCCACAAACCAACAGTTCGCCGCTTGGGGTGTGACCATGGCCGCGAGAAGACCGCAGACCTCATCAAGGTTACGGTGTATAGTCGGCCAGACTTCACTTCGCAGCATAACTCTGGTCCCTACCAGGAGGATCAGGTCGACATCGATATGGGCCAGTTCCTTCTGTCCCAGCGCTCTGCTGAACTCTTTGTCCTTGCCGAGTAGTTCAAGCGGCTCATCCAGATCGTACGGGTGGGGGCCTGTCCAATCTGCAATCGCACGTAGGCTTTTGACACCTACGATACCACCGTCGACCTGCCTTTTGTAATCGACGACCTCCCGCCAGCCCCAGTGACCGGACATTTCCCCCAGCTTGTTCGACTCGAGCCAATCGTCGAGACCATCTTCACCGAGTACCTCGACAAACGTCTCGCGAACCGTCTGCCAGACAATCCCTGGGGTTGCCCTGATTTGTTCGTCTAGCTCAGACTCCAATCCGCGCGAAATGATGCTCATGTCCCTGTCTCCCATTTTGCAGACTCAACGACATGGTCCGTATTTCAACGAACAGAATCAGTTCGTGAATGTACAAAAGAGCAAAACCCTTCGGCTTGCCTTTTCCGAGTTTGTTATATTATAGTAAATCGAATAATACCATCATTTTAAACGCAAAACGGGGACCGGCGCTATCCAATGGAAATGGATTGCCGGTACCCCGTCGGATCAGACCGTGCCTTGTTGGCGCGGATCAGGAAGAGCGCCGCTCGCGCTCCACGAGCCGTCCTATCGTCAAGTCATCACCTTCTGGGAACAATGTCTGCATCTCGTCAAACAATGCCTCCCCACACAAGTCATCAGGATCAGGCTTACCCCATGGCGCTGTTGGATCCACCGCTCTTACGGTGCGGTTTTTCGGATCACGCCACCGACCGGAACGATCATGATGTCCGCTGTCAACAGGTATGGAAGCCACCCTCGTCTCCTCTTGCTAGACAATATACATCAAACGTGTTCAAAAATCAACAAAAAAACCTGATAACGTTTATTCGTCTCAGGTCAAATATTGAAAACAAAATAAATATCAATTTGGCATCGGGACGCGCGCTGATCTAATGGAAATAGATATTGCGCGCGTCCCTGGTTTGGTGGCCCACACCGATTAAGGTAGGGTTAGGTTGATGTCCCTAGAATCGCCATCCGGAATGTCCTCCGCGCTAGCTCTACCAGTCTCTGATCAGGCCACAGGAGGAATTCAGGCGGAACTTCTCGGCTGATCACGGCACCCGACAGGTGGGTGATGACGAGATAAAGGGTGCCGAACATGTCGACTCTGAACTCAAAACTCTGCACGATCACCTCCTTGTCTGGATCTCTCACCCAGCAATCCATGAGGAGAAATATATCAAATGAGAAATTTCTGTCAAGTCAAAAAAGCTGTTTTTTGCACAGCCAAATATTTAGTTCTGTATTGAATATTTTTAAAAAATTAAAATGATAGATTGCCGCGACTGCCACAGCGACCTCGCGATGACACATCTAGTTTCGTATTTTTGTATCCGTTCGTCCGCCTTGGCTCGACCAAGTCGAGACAGGTATTTTCGCGATTATTCCAAAACTGCTTTGATTCTTCTCACCCCGGCTGAGGAGCTTTCCTCTTTTGTAATCTTGAAATGCCCCCCGAAGGGGGCCCCTTTGGGGCCGAGTTCGCCGGTGTGAGTGACGTGCGGGCCGCCGCAGATCTCTCGGCTGAAAGCCGACCCTGAGCGATCGGAGCGAGTCGAATGGGCTCCACCACCGATAGTATATACTTTCACCTTATCGCCATATTTCGAATCAAATATTCCCATCGCTCCGGAATCCTTGGCTTCTTTGACACTCATTTCTGCCATTGTTACCGGTAAATCTTCCGCTATCTTTTCATTGACCAAATCTTCAAGAGATTTGATCTGCTCTGGAGTTAGTTTTTCTTGGTAATTGAAATCAAGTCGCAGTCTCTCGGCGATAATATTCGAACCCTTCTGATAAATATCAGGACTGATCAACTGGCGCAAAGCCGCCAGAAGCAAATGCGTCGCCGTGTGGTACCTCGTCGTCATCTCACCGGCCTCGACAAGCCCACCCTTAAACATCCCCGCCGAAGCAGTCCGCGACAAATCCTGATGTTTCTTCAGTAGATTACTATATTGCTCCATTGCTTCATTGTTGATTTCTCGTCCAGATCGCTTGGCTTCTTCTGTGCTAATCTCGACAGGCAAACCATACGATTGGTAGAGATCAAACAGATCTTGTCCGCTGATTGCAGTTTTTTGCTCGAGCAATCTCAAACCCTCTTTCAAAGTTTTGCGAAATTTATTCTCTTCTTTCTCTAGCTCGGACAGAGTGCTTTCCTCACGAAACTCATAGGAGTCTTTATAGATCTCAAATATTTTTCTAGCTACTGGATCTGTAAAATTAGCCTCGATCCCAATTTCTTTGGCTTTTACAATTGCTCGCCGTATCAAGCGACGAACAATATAGCCCGCCCCTTTGTTAGAAGGTATTGCGCCGTCGCCAATAGCAAATGTTGCGGCCTTGAGATGGTCAGAGATAATACGGAATTCATGTTGATTATCTTTGTATTTCTTGCCAGAAATTTCTTCAATTTTTTCAATTATCGGCTTAAAAAGATCTGTTTCATAATTGTCATCGAGTCCGTTTATAACAGCAAGTGTGCGCTCAAACCCCATACCCGTATCAACATTTTTCTGCTCTAGGAGATCGAATTTACCATCGATAGTCTTGTTGTATTGCATGAAAACATTGTTCCATACCTCGACCCAAGATGGGTAGTCACAAGTTTCTTGAAAGTTGGTCGGTACCTCGCCAGCTCCGGTCCAATAAAAGATCTCTGTATCAGGTCCACACGGACCGGTTGCTCCAGCTGGTCCCCACCAATTATTCTTTTTTGGTAACTTAGCAATCTTAATCGTATTGATACCGAGACTCAGCCACTTGTCATAAGCTTCTTGGTCAAACGGCGCATCATCATCACCTTCGAAAACTGAAACGGCAAGCTTGGATTTATCAAATCCAAGCCATTCTTCGTGAGTCAAAAATTCCCAGCTCCAGTCAATCGACTCACTCTTGAAATAATCTCCGAGTGACCAATTTCCCAACATCTCAAAAAAAGTGTGATGAACCTTGTCGCCAACTTCATCGATATCATCTGTCCGAATACATTTCTGAGCACTAGCAAGCCGTTTCCCTTGTGGGTGTTCTTTGCCCATTAGATACGGTACAAGTGGTTGCATCCCGGCCGTGTTGAAAAGAACACTCGGATCGGTCTCGTCAGGCACCAGAGAAGCAGAAGGAAGCACCTTGTGCCCCCTGCCCTCAAAAAAGCTATAAAATTTTTGACGTAATTCAGTTGATGTCATTTTTTAGTGTCTGAGTGGCAGAGAAACAAAGGGGCTGAGCGGAAAGACACTCCGGCACTCTGCCTCTCCGTCACTCTGTTACTTTCTCAGAAATGAAAAATATTTTGAAATAACTGCACCCAGAAATACCCTCGTACCTCGGCCTGTTTTGTCTGTACGTCTCCCTCTGTCAGTTGGACCGGACTGGAATTTAAGCCAAGCTCAGTAGCATACATCGTGGCGTAGACGGTCTGGTAGTGCTTAGCGTTGACGACGTATCGGAGCGAACTGACAGCTTGACTACCACGACTTCGAAGCAAGGCATCTGCTCCACCTCCACCAAGATTGTAAGCCGCTAGGGCATAATCTATATTACCATCATATCTCACCAACAAATCGCGTAAATGCGCCGTGCCAAATTCAATCGATGTTGTTGGATCATAAAGATTAAATTTTGATGGATAACCAGTTTCCTCTGCCATTGTCTGCGCTGTCGTCGTGATCATTTGCATCAAGCCTCTAGCGCCTGTGCTAGATCGAGCATTTGGATCAAATCGACTCTCTTGAAAGATGACGCCGCAAACAAGCGCTGGATCGACGCTGTACTTTGTCGCGTTCGCTTTGATCAGGTCAGCGTATTCAAGTGGATAGACCTCATCAGCCAACATTTTTGGTAAATAAAAATAGATCGAACCGGCGACCGTCAGTAGAAGAATAAGTACCGTTAGAATATTTTTTCTTTTTTTATTTGCCATTTACTGTGTGTGTCATTCCGGACTTGATCCGGAATCTAAATAATTTGACTGGATCCCCGTATCAAGTACGGGGCAAACACTGAATCAAGTTCAGGATGACAACTAAATTTCAAACCTGTGCGAACAAAACTACGTAATTCTTACCATAAACTTTAGCACATTTTGGACAGGTCGTATAGTAGAAATAAAGTTTTTTAACCTCTTTACCTTTACCTTTGACATAATTTTGCATCTCACGATACCAATTTTTGGCTTCCTTGTAATCACCCTCGAAAACTTTAGTTAAAAATTTTCCTGATAGTTTCACATTTTTCATGCCCTCAACCTCCTTGGACACAGCTAGAAACTGAGTGCTCTTCCACGGACTTTCTTCCAGAGACAACATTAAAAAATCTTCGCCGGTCGCCGCTGCTCCAGCCTGATCAATTTTCTTGGACACCCGCGTTATAACCGAACCCATGTTTATGGGGACGTGCATAATTGCTCTAACATCATCTGTTACAAACAACTTATTATCCCAAGCAACTTCTTTCTCATCATACGTTTTTGGATCAAATTTCGGACAACAAATTTCTTTCTTTTTTGTTTTCATCATTTCTCCTATGATTAGAAATTCAACTTACTTTCATAGTACCAAAAAAAAACAAATAAAAAAACGCGAACCTTCACGTTAGTTTGGTAGGCAGGGCGGGACTCGAACCCGCATCCCTTTAGGGGACAGCATTTTAAGTGCTGCGTGTATACCATTCCACCACCTGCCCGTACTGCACTGTCATTCCTGCGAAAGCAGGAATCTTAATTTATAATTTCAGGATATAGATCCTGCCATTCCTGGTTGTTCTTTTCGATTAATTCTATTTTCCAATCTCGTTTCCATCGCTTAATCTGTTTCTCTCTCGCGATTGCACTATTTACATCACAAGTCTCTTCAAAATATATTAAATGATGAACAAAATATTTACTTGTAAAACCTTTGATTAAATTATTTTTATGCTCATAAACTCTACGAACGAGGTTGTCAGTCACTCCAATATAGAGTACTCCGCTTTTCTTACTTGCCAAAATGTAAACATAATAGTTTTTCATTTAAAGATTCCTGGTCTCACGCCACAGCCAGGAATGACAACCTAAATAAGTTATTCTATTTTCCAGTTTTTACCATCATGTTTAATAAGACCCTGGATTGAAAACCCAGCCGCCTTTTTATGGCCGCCGCCGTTCAAACTGGCAGCAAACTTCGACATGTTCAAATCGTTATTTTCTGTCCGTAAACTGCCCTTGATTTTACCATTCTCGGACTCATAAAGCAACAAAGTCAATCTCGATTCGGCGTTTGTGTTTAGCAAATTCACCAGTCCGAGGATTTCAACTTCTGTGGCTTCAGTCTGAATTAAATCATTCCGAGTTATAATTGAATAAGAAATATTATACTTGTCGTTTACCGTCAGGCGACTCAGAGCGATGCCCCAGAGTTTGAAAAGAGAAATGGAGCGATCATTGACCATCTTCTGGGTAATTAACTTCAATTTTGCACCATGACGCAGCAAATCGCCAGTCATTTCCAAAACCTTTGGCGTAGTGTTTTGGTGTTGGAAGCTGCCAGTATCATAAAAAACTCCCGCTAGAAGAGCCGTCGCAATTGAATTGGTAATAGTCCACTCGAACTCAGCAAAAATCCGATAAAGCATTTCCCCAGTCGACGAGGCTGTGTCATCGACACAGTTAATCTTGGCTATCCGCCAAAGATCGTTCTTCGGATGATGATCTATATTGATGATCGGAATAGCACTGTTCCTCGCTTTGGTGATTTCATCGGGAAAGCCCGTCCGACGAAAATCACCATTATCGAGCAAGATAATGGCCCATCCGCCAGCTCCTCGAGTCTGAGCGACCTCGGAATCGATGACTGGCAAATCAGTCGGCCAGTCGTTTTGAACCAAATCTGTTTCAATCAAAAAACTAAAAACTGTTGGAACCGTATTTTTGCAAACACGATAGACTTTTTTACCTAAAGATTCGAGTATCTCAGCCATCGCCGAGAGTGACCCGATCGCATCACCATCTGGATCGACATGACAAACCAAAACAAACTCCTGGCACTCCTCCAGAATTGATTTTAATTTGTTATAGTTCATGAAGTTTGAAAGTTTGAGAATTTATAAAATTTATAATGTTTATAAAGAAATCTCTTTACAAACTTTTTACTTTACAAACTTTATAAACTAGCTTTAAGTATCACTATTTCCCTCTCAGTCTCTGGCAAATCAGTCTTGCGGATCTTGAGCTGGTCTGTCTCACCATCTGTCACGCCTTCGCTCTTCTTGAACTCAGTCAGATCAGTATAGAGCATCGGAATCACCAACTTTGGATCAATCTTGGAAATAATTTTGGTCGCTGCCTTGACCTGAACTGTATCGGAATCGCCAAGTGGCAAGAAAAGGATATCAACATTGCCGATTTGCTTTCCTTCGTCTTCCGACAGATCATGAGCTAGATGGCCGAGATAGCAAATGTCCATATCTTCGACAGTCATCGTATAGATGGTATTGGAGCCATCATCGATGCCGCTCATGATGACACCGGCTTTCTCGTATTCACCGGGGCCAGGAAATACAAATCCGTTGATAGAAACTTTGTCAGACAAATTTATCGTCAAATCCTTGGACTTGATCTCAAACTTATCACCACCCAAATACCTAATGTTCATATTACCTCTCAAATCCTAATTTCTAAATCCGAATGTCAAATGAAATTCCCAATGCTTGAACGCTGAGGACAAAATTTTATTTTTTAATTTTAAACTTAAACATTTTATTTGGCATTAGAAATTCGGTCTTCGACATTTTTCTTATTCCGCTATCACTTCATCAATTATCTTTGTCTTTCTTGCCCTGAGCGAAGTCGAAGGATCTTTTTTGACTGTTTTCTTTGCTTTTACGGTCTTCTTGGCTTTTTCAGCTTTTTCCTCAACCTCGACGACTTCAGGGGTGACTTCTTCAACTACTTTTTCCTCTTTCTTCGCTTTGGCTTTTGGCTTTTTTTCCTCGACGTCTTTGTCCTCGTCCTTTGCCTTTTTGCCGATCTTCATCGACAAACCGAGACGGTGATTGTCTGTTTCGATTGTGATAATCTGGAATTTGTATTTTTTGCCCAGTTCGACAATCTGACTTGGATCGACAATTCGTTCACTCGATAGTTCCGAGATGTGAACAAGACCATCAATTTCCGGATCAAGTGAGACAAAAGCACCAAAAGCTGTAATTTTTGTAACTTCACCCTCGACAATATCGCCAATCTTGTACTTGGCCGCCGCTTTGGCCCACGGATCAGGCAAAAGTCGCTTAAGTGAAAGTGAAACCCGACCGTCCTCGACCGAAATTACCATCGTTTTAACCTCATCACCAACTTTAAATAAGCGGTGCAGGTCAGAAACGCGTGTCCATGATATTTCTGAGATGTGAACCAGTGCTTCGATCTCCGGGTCGATGCTGACAAAAAGACCAAAATCGACGATACCGGTAATTTTACCAGAGACGACATCACTAACTTTGAATTTATCGATCTTTTGTTTGACCTCAGCCGCTTTGACCGCTTTTTCAGAAAAAATAATTTTGTTTGTTTCCTTCTCGCAAGTGATAACTTTGACGTTGAACTCTTCACCGATATATTGACGCAATCTGTTTAGAATTTCGTCCTTGTCGCCACCGGTAACGCGCGGATAATGAGCCGGCGCTAACTGTGAAACTGGCAAGAAGCCGAGAATTCCACCGACATCAGAGATCAAGCCACCCTTGTTTGCGTCAGAAATTTTAACTTTGATTGGTTCACCAGATTTGAAGCCATTTTCCATCTCAATCCAGTATTTTTCACGATCAGCCCGTTTCATCGACAGGACAACATTTCCTTCTTCGTCCTCCATCGAGATAACAGTCGCCATCACAACATCACTCGGCTTCAAGCCGGTCTTACTGGTAATTTCTTTTTCTGGAATAAATCCTAGTGATTGTCCAGCAACGTCAACCCAAATCCTATTTCCGCTGACAGCCAAAACCTTGGCTTCAACCATCTCGCCTTCCGCGAATGGCAAAAGTCGATCGCCCATTTCTTCGATCAGACTCTCCATGGTATCAACACCGGTTTTTACTTTAGATGTCTTAACCTCTTCAACCTTTTCTATTTTTTCCTTCTCCTCCAAAACTTTCGTTTCTTCTGTCATTCTGGTTGTTTTTCCTTAATTATTAATTTATCTTAATTTTCGTAGTTTCGTATTATTTTCGTATTTCGCGGTTTTGGGCAAATATTTACTAAATTTTTCCTCAGTTTTTTTCTCTTTGATCATTTTCGGCACTCTTTTGGCCGACCAGCCGAGAAGAAACAAAATCCAGAGTAGGAAAACTGACATAATCAAAAGCAAAGTCAATCTAGTCGAAAGTCCCGGAAGCTCCTCACGTGTTGCGAACAAATAAATCCAACCCAAAATCCCAAAGAGGGTAAACGGCGTCGCATATCTGAGCCACACTTTGCGTAAATCACTCTTACTCAGCATGAAAATACCGATACCGAAGATGAAGAGAAGGCTAAAAAATACCAGATAGACAGTATAGTAAATTCCCTTCATATCGCTATTGGTTGCCAACCAATAGCTGCTTTGATGTAAAAAACTTAAATTCATAAGCTCCTTTGTCGCAATAATCAAACACCAAGATACAAGATACAAAAAAATTCAATATTCCAACTTTCAAGTGTTCAAAATCGTTTTGGTTATTGCTTGCCCCGCGTAGCTCGATAGAGCGAAGTGGGGTTTCTTGGTAATTGGTGTTCTTTGATGTTTGTTTCTTGATTCTTGGTTATTGCCAATCTGCGATTGGCTTTGGTGGGCGAGACAGGAATTGCACCTGCACAGCCTTGCGGCCACAAGAACCTCAATCTTGCGTGTATACTAATTTCACCACTCGCCCATAAAATAATACCAATTTCACCTGCCCGCAATCGCTGAAGCGATAGCTTCTGCAGGCGGGCCATTCGCCCAAGACAGTTTGTAAAGTAAAAAGTTTTTAAAGTTTATAAAGAAATTAATTCCGATCGCTCTTTATAAACTTTCTGACTTTACAAACTTTATAACTAAATAGTTGGTGCGGCGCTCAGCGCCGCTTACACCACGCTTAGCGTGGTGGGCGATATAGGACTCGAACCTATAACCCTCTCGGTGTAAACGAGACGCTCTACCAATTGAGCTAATCGCCCGCCAGAAGTACAGGGTAAATAAATGAGATGCTCCCTGCCCCGCACTGAGCTTTGCTCTGGTGCTGGGGTACCAACTGAGCTAACTGCCCTCTTCCCAAAATTTACCCCGTCTAAACAAAATATCCGCCAACTTTGACGGATTTGTTACCCATTTTATGGGTCAGAATCTATTCAAGCTGGCTTAATGTTTAGTGAACATAAATACTCTAACAAAAAAGTCAAAAAAAGTCAAAATCAGGCGCCAAGTTTGGCAACTTTCTTTCCTAGAACAGCGACCTTCTTTTCCAATCTTGACAGTCGCTCCTTCGTGTCAGAGAGATTTGATTTCATCCATCCAATACGCAAACGCCGACATTTATTTCCAATTTCAGTTAACTCGTCTATTGTAGTTTTTAATTCATTTTCATACATAAGAGGATTATAAAACTAATAAATTTTTCGAACAAGTCTTGAATCTATAAATCAATTCAGCATTGTAAATTCGCTAAATAGGTCAAGCTTTTCTGATAATTCTGACAATCCCCGTATCTGCATCGACTTCGACTAGATCGTCATCTTTTAATATTTTAGTCGCGTTCTTGGTGCCAATAATACATGGTTTGTGAAGTTCTCGCGAGATAATCGCCGCATGAGAAGCGATTCCGCCCTCGTCTGTGATTATCTCTTTTGCCCGGCGCATCAACGGTACAAACTCCACTCGTGTCATCGAAGTGACTAACACCTCGCCTGAATTGAATTCATCTTTGGACGGATTTACTACAATCCTCGCCGTCCCAGTAACCTTGCTTTCGCTTCCCTTGCTTGCAACTTGTCCGCGAATTTCATCAGATGTTTTATATGCCGTCGCAGTCTGAAATAACTCCAACGCTTCCTGCCCAAAAAAGTCCCCTCTGTTTTCATTTTTTTCAAACTCCATAAATAGACCGCTAGTTCTGTCTGACAACTCCTTGTCTGAGATTCTCTCTTTAGTCTTGAGCAACTTTATTACCTCATCAGCAGAATACGAGACTAAAATATCATAATTGATGCCAACGCTCACTGATAAATCTTCAATTATTTTTGAGAGAAAATAGAAGATTTTCATCATTCCAGTCTTGCGGACATCCATCCACTCGATAATCTTCTGCGCGAATCTCAGATCCAACTCATCCTGTGCTGTCAATACAAAAGAACTTGGCAAATTTTGTTTTTGTGCAGATAATCGTTCAAAATTATTCACTATATTATTTAATTCCTCCTCAATTTCAGTGATTTTTCTACTTTTAATTTCTTCCTCTGCTTCGATCCGCACACTCTGGCTTGAGATTTCTCTCGCCTGGTAAAAATCACTTTTGATCCAAAAATACTTTTGGAGATAATAGTCCAGTTTTTGATCCACTTTTTTGTCGTGATAAATATCGAGACAAATTTCTAAAAAATGTTTTCTCTCAGCGATCACAACTGTCTGAGTAGTTGGGTGAGATAAAATATTTACCAGTTGATCTGCTTCGAAAAAATCTAAGCTGTGTCGAACGGCAAATTTTGGTGTGATGACATCATGGATGATCGAGCCCTTGTCTTCGCCAATTGCCGCATAGTTCCACCATTTCTTCATTAACCGAACAAAATCTTCGAATAGTTGGCTGAATTTTTCTCGATTTAAGGTTTGACGTTTGGACAGATAACCAATCCAAATATTCTCTATCTGTTGTTCGATTTTAATGTGTTCAGAAATTTTCTGATCTAGGCTCTCGGGATTCTTTGTGTAATCTTCGTAAATTTTCTTTGCAACTGAAGAAAAAATATTTTTCGCACAGAATTGATAAAAATCTCCCTTTCTCTCTCCTGAGAAGTAACAAAAGACAGGACTAAACAAAATTCCGTGAACCGCATCAGATTCTACGTACGAACTGTAGACTGTTTCAACAAATAAAAAGGATGCGTTCGCACGCTGGACATCTAGCTCAGTATTTTTAAGATAATGTTCAATTTCTTCTTTGGTCATTTTTATTTACTCAACGTCGTTATCGGTCTGCTCTGGACGATGTAGAATTTACCCTTTTCATACGCCCATTCGATGTCGCAGGGGAAGCCATAGTGTTTTTCTATCTGCAGGCAGATTTTTGCCAGTTCGATGATTTTATCGCCGCTCAGTTTCTGAATTTCTCGCAGTTTTTCTTCGACTTGAATTTGGACATTTGAATTTTGTATCTTGTTTGTATCTTGTTTCTTGTCTCTTGTTATCTTAATCAATTGCTCCGAAATATAACAGTCTGTAATCGTCATTCCGGCTTTGTCGACAACATAATTATCCGGTGTGATCAGGCCGCCGACAATCGCCTCTCCCAGCCCCCAGCCGGCTTCCAGAACCATCTGATTGTGATCCTCAGTCACCGGGTGGACGGTGAAGCAAATGCCTGAGACTTCTGACTCGATCATTTTCTGAACGACGACAGCGACCGAGACTTTTTCCGCATGCATCTCTTTTTCGATGCGATAAAAAATTGCTCGCGGGGTGAAGAGTGAGGCCCAGCAGTTTTTGACATTTTCCAGCAAATTTTCTTCGGTCGTATTTAAGTAGCTCTCCAGCTCGCCCGCCCACGAATCATTGCTACCGTCTTCCGCCGTCGCGCTCGAGCGGACAGCAACATACTCTGTGTTTAATTCAGCAAAATACTTCAGAATTTCCGTCTCGATATCAGCCGGCATTTTCGAATTTAATATTATGCTTTGTATCTCCGCCGATGCGCCGTCAACCGAATTGGTATCCTTATGATTGACCTTGGACAGGATCGAGTCAATGTCAGCCCCGATGCCATTTTCAGTCAAAAACCGCTCGAAAGATTCCGCCAAGACGACAAAGCCCGGTGGTACCGGAATGCCCGCGGCCGTCATCTCACCCAGACTCGCCCCCTTGCCTCCGGCAATCCCCGCATCATTTTTTCCAAGTTTTGAAAAATTTCTGATTAGTTCCATTTTTACCTCAATTCGTCCATTGACAACATAATATTATTTGATACGATTGTAATATCATGAGAGAGAATACGAGTGTATGACTATGTGTCATATTATAACGCCTCTCACG
>PEZW01000003.1 GCA_002773985.1 Candidatus Berkelbacteria bacterium CG10_big_fil_rev_8_21_14_0_10_43_13 | reverse complement strand
TTTGCCTTGAATTTTGGAATTTGAATTTTGGAATTTGGGATTTTTTTGGTTATTGTTTCTTGATTATTGGTGTTTCTTTGACTTGGTTCACCTTCTTTTCCTGTTCCTAAATCCAAGCCAAAATAAACCTGACGTGAATCAGCCGAGACGATTTCTGCGCCATCCCAGCCAGAGGCTGGTCCGCCTTTGGCGGAAAATTCCTTCGCCAGCTTTACACCGATCCCCGTCTTGCCACTGGCCGTCGGTCCGACAATAGCGATAACTTTGCGACTTTTCCCCCTCCTCTCTGAGGAGGGGCTAGGGGTGGTGTAAGAAGAAATGTTTTTGTACTGACTATCAACCATAAACGCAATACTAGCAAATTCATCACAAATAATCCATCCAAAATAATAATTTAAAATCGATTGCGTCTCACTGTGTTAACACGATGCGACATAATCAATATTTATTTGAACTCATACGCTGGGTTGACGCAAGAGTGACTTTTTGCTATAACAAACCTGTTCGTAACTTACTGATGGACCATCAGTCCCAAACAAAATCAGTGAGTTCAAAGGAACAGTCATGAGCGCAATGTGTTGGTTTTGGTGCCTGGTCGGCTTGGCACACGGCTTACTGCTCAGTGTGGGAATTGTCCTGCAGAGCAGGTTCGAGCGGCTGCGGTACGAAAGTGAGAAACTGCCGATAACTCATTACTTGGTTGTGTTGTTAGAGGCAGCCGTGGGAAGCCTGCCTATCCTAGCCGCACTCGGTTGGATGGCCAAATCGTTTCTAGGGTGGCAGGTGCCGTCTGGGTTCATTTGGTTTACGTGTCTCTTCTCCCCGTTCTCAGTCTTGGTTTTGTGCATGGTACATTACTGGGTCTGGGATAGCCCCACCTGTAAGAGCAGCGAGAAGTGTGTTGTGGGTTGGGTGCAGAGCCTGGCCGGACTGTCGTTCCATGACGGGCCCATCAGCCGATACAACAGCCCGGCGTATTGCTTCTTCCACACTGTGTGTTTCGTGAGTGGTTTCGGTGTCTGGCACGGGGAGGTGAGGTCGAGCGATGGTTTGCTTGTCTTCAAGTATAAGTGCTCGGCAACGGCGACCAGTGGCGTGAATCCCATACAGTTCTGGGAGACTGCGGCGGAAATGCGACAGAAGTTGGAAGAAGCCTTGCGGAAGGGGCTGAACGAGGGAACCGTCGACGACGAGGAAGTCACGCAGTGCGTGGCTAGTCTGCCGCGGTGCGAGGTGGTGGATTGGCGAGTGCAGCACCTGGCGATTACCAGGGTAACCAGAGTGGATCTGGTGACCCAGGCAACAGACTAGTCGGTCTGCCGCCAAATCGGACGACGGATTGAACTTTGACCCCACGTCCGCGAAGGGGTCTTGTATACGCTAGTACGGCGCGGTCATCAAAAGACCGAACAGTACACCGTCCGACCCCGGGCTTGCCCTGGGTCGGCTCTTTAATAATCAGAAACCACTAGTATGAAAATGATTAAATTCAAATATGATGTTGCCAAGATTTATCTTAAGTCTTTTCCACTAACAAAATGATTCGAATAGAGAAATTCTAATTTTGGAATCTTCCGAAATGCTTCTGTCTTGCCATTGGTTTGCGAGTGATACGATCTCTCTAATAGCGTTCATTGAAAAAAAACAAATATTTAGCTATAATTACCCAAGAAATATGCTCGGGTGGTGAAATGGTATACACGCTAGTTTTAGGAACTAGTGCCGCAAGGCGTGGAGGTTCGAGTCCTCTCCCGAGCACCAAATAAAAAAATACTATGTCCTCTCGCCCGCACCAAAAATTTGATTTTTCAAAAACAGTCTGCTAATATTCTTTTTATGAACTTGCAGGCTTCACTATTTCTAGGACTACTTCTACCTCTCGCGGAGAGTGTGGTTCTAGCGTAGAAAAAGTTCAGCAAGTTCACGCGCACCCTCTCTCCATCGGACGAGAGGTTTTTTTGTTGGCGGAAGCCAGCACACTGCATGAGGAGAACCAGCGATGCAAGTCGCAATTGAAGTCGTCGATGTCAACGGTGTCGGCATGAACGACAAGACACCGTTTGTTTACATCGGACGCTATGACAAAGGTGGCAACCAGGTCGGCAGCATCAGCCGATGCATCGAAGGAGCTCGGGAACTCAAACAGCTCCTTCTGTGGATGCGTCAGGGAGAATGTTTCGACGAGACCTTCGATGCCGTCTTGGTACAGCTTGCTCCACTGATCCAGGGCGTCGAACTCGCCGACGTCATCGTTCCGGCGTGGCGGGTATCGATCAGTAGGTCTGAGAAACCTGCCAGTGGTGTCAAGAGCTGCTCGCTCCGCTGGACTAGGTCAGTGAACAAAAAGACTCTGGTGGTTTACCGCGGCTACGGCCACGACACCGACCCCTGTATCGCTTTCTGCCAGGCTTTCAGTCGTCTTCTTCAGAACATCAGCGGTGGCAGTCATGTGCACAGTTAAACCCCACTCTGGTCGCCAAGCCAGAGCCAGCCCGGAGGCGGCATCCCCGCCGCCTCCGACTCAACCATTACCAATTTCAACCATACCCCACCCCAACCTCCCCTTGCTAAGGGGAGGAGCTATTGCAAACATTTTTCAATTGATTTAAGATATAGATAAATATATTTTTAGCTCTTTAGGAGGGGCATGAACTCTTACTTTGATGATTATTCGAAACCAGCAACGACCGGTGCTGCAATTACTCCAGTGGTGAACACTTCTACTGATCCCACTTCAAGTCCTGCCACAAGCACTACTACAGCCCCAGCGGTAAACGCTTCTACTGGTCCTATAACAAGTCCCAGCCCAAATCCCGCGCCAAGTCCAGCGGCCAGTTCTACTGATGACAACTCTGCTACTATCAGCAACGAAGCGATTGATTCTGATCTATCAAAATTATTTAAAAACGGCGCTGAGAAGTCATCAATAGCCGACAAGCCTGTTGCTGACACTGCCCCACCCGCAACTACTCCCAGCAACGACAAAGATTCTTCGATCGACGCTGGATCAGATTTTTCTACAAATGATACCGCGACAAGCAAGATTGACAACAGTAGCTCTCCCGAGTTGCCGGAGTTAAAGCTAGACAAGGAGCCTGCCCCTGATCCTAAGCCAGAAAAAACTGAGACTCCAACCCCTTCCTCATCCGACGCTTCACTTTCTTCTACAGAAAGTAAATTGAAATCGAAGAAGGACGAGCTCGACAAGCAAATCTCCGACATTCAAGCTAAGCTAAAAAAAGTCGATGACACTCTGAGCAAGATAGCTGATCTGAGAAAACAGGAAGACGATATTCTAAAAACTGCCAACGAGATATAAAGAAATAATAAAAATACTGCCGTATTTTCTGGCAGTATTTTTATTTTGCAATCAATTGACGCAAATATAGCCCTTGATTTTATCATACGTCGCGTCGCCGATACCTTTAACATTATTAATCTCGCTGATTGACTTGAAACCGCCGTGCGATTCTCGATAATCGATGATCGCCTGAGCCTTTGATGGACCAATGCCGCTTAGTTCGTCGAGCAGCGTCACGTTAGCAGTATTGATGTTTATCGGGTAGACAACCGCAGATTTTGCAGTTGAAGAAGTGCTGCTAGAGCTAGACGACCCGACTGAAGCCGAGACGTTTGATGACTTGATTTGGCCTTCTGAGCTGATACTTTCCGTTGATATCGACTTGGTACTTGCTCCAGCTACGGCCCCAGCATCACCCTCACCACTTGAATCGATAATCTCACTTGGATCGACACTTTGGCTATCAGCCGAATCAGCTGAAGACGACCGACCAGTAGTCGTACTCATACTCTCGATCTCGGCCTGAATCTTGTCTAGGCGACTATTCAACTGCGGTTTCCATTTGTCTTCACGCCACAACAAAAACATTGCTCCTGCTAATATAAGGACCAAGAGTATAGAACCGATCAAATATCGATAGCGCTCTACAAATGCACCCATGGTTGCCCTCCCTCCGGCAGTTATTCCAAATGGCTGTTTTGCCCTATACGATTCACCTTCTCCATGAGGCGCGGATATCTCGCCACCTCCGGCGCGATCTCCGCCGCTGCTTCCCCCGCCTCTTTCATCAATATTGTATCAGAAAAATTTGCCATTTTCATGTCCAAAATTCCCGATTGCTCAACACCGATGATCGAACCAAAGCCGCGTGTCTCTAGATCGATCTCAGCCAATTTATAACCATCTGAAATCGTTTCCAGACTTTTCAGTCGTTTCATGGCTTTTTCTGACTGAGAATTTGAGAACAGAAAACAAAAAGATTGATGTGAGCTTCTGCCGACCCGACCGCGAAACTGATGAATTGTTGCCAAACCAAATCGCTCGGCGTCTTCGATCACCATCACCGCAGCATTTGGCACATCGACGCCTACCTCGATGACCGAGGTGCTGACCAAAATTTGCGCTTTGTTTGTGATAAAATCAGCCATTACGGCATCCTTTTCCTTCGCCTTCATCCGACCATGAAGCGTGGCTATTTGATATTCCGGAAATAGCTTTTTTAATTTTTCCGACTCCGCCACAACTGTCTTTCTGTCCTCCTCAAATAATTGCAGATTAGCATTTTTTCTCGGTACTCGGTCCTCGGTACTTGCTACTGATTTGTCCTCGATTAGCGGACAGACAACAAAAACCTGCCGACCATGCTTGATCAACTCACGGATAAATCGATACGCCTTGTCACGATTAAATTCGTCAACTACTCTCGTCTTGACCGGCTTGCGATTGGCCGGTTTCTCGACCAAAAAAGAAACATCCAGATCGCCAAAAAGCGAAAGGTACATCGTTCGCGGAATCGGTGTCGCCGTCATACTGAGAAAATGCGGCCACATTTTCTCGGAATTGTGAATTTTGAATTTTGAATTATGGGTTTTATCAGTTGTACTTGGTACTCGGTACTCGGTACTTACCACTTCGCGCAGCGCTTCTCGCTGGCGGACTCCGAACCTGTGTTGTTCATCGACAATCGTCAATCCGATGTTTTCAATTTTGATATTCGGCTGGATCAGGGCCTGTGTCCCGATTAGGATATCACATTGCTCAATTGTTTCATTGTTCAATTGTTTTGAAACTTTGGATTTGGAATTTGGTTTTTTTTTGTCTCTTGTTTCTTGTATCTTGGTTATTTCTAAATTTATTTCTCGCTTTTCCGAAGTAATCAATCCTATCTTGATATCATAATCATTGAACAACTTACAAAACGTTTCATAGTGTTGATTGGCGAGAATACTCGTCGGCACCATCAAGATCGTTTTCATGCCAGATTTTGCGGTAACAAACGCGGCGGCGGCGGCGACAATTGTCTTACCACTGCCGACATCACCGGAAAGCAGTCGATTCATCGGCCGAGTTTTTTCTAAATCTTTGACGATCTGCCAGATCGACTTTTTCTGATCAACGGTTAGTTCGAAGGGTAGATCGGCAATAAATTTTTGTAATATCGAAATATCAGTTTCGATCTTTTCGGCTCGCTGTTTTGAAATCGCCTGTTTTGTCAATTGCGATTGCAAAGAAATCAGGAACAATTCGTCAAAAGCCAGCCTTCGCCTTGCCATCGCCAAAATCATGGAATTCTTCGGTTCGTGAATATTGGCAATCGCTTCCTGAATCGACAACATTTTTTTGCTCGGTACTTGGTCCTCGGTACTTGCCACTAAGCTTTGCGGCAGCCACTCTTCGACATCACCAATCAAATGTTTTATTTTGCTAAATATTTTGGCGATAAAAAATGAGGAAATACCCTCTGTTTCGCCGTAGACAGGCACGATCTTTGGCCGATTTGCCCGTGTCGGCGACTCCATTACAAATCCATCACCGTAAAAATCCTCGGCGATCTTGCCATTTAATATGACGCTGCTCCCCACTTGCAACATTTTCGCTAAGTAGGGCTGATTGAACCAGACGACTTTTATAGTGCCGGTGCCATCGACAACTTGGGCCTCAGTGATCGTAAAACCGCGCCTCCGCGTTTTTTTGTTGGCAATACCAAGAACCGTCCCTTTGATGGTGTAAACGCTCGGACTTGGGACTTGGGACTTCGGACTTGGAATTTGTTTGTAATTTGTTTCTTGTATCTTGGTGTTTCCCAAATCACCAATCTTGGTGATTTGGGTGTAATCTTCATATCTCCGCGGAAAATAAAACAACAAATCCTCGGCTGTAAATAAACCAAGTTTTTTCAATTTTTCAATTGTCTTCGGCCCAAGCCCAGCAAGTTCAGATAATGGTGAATTTAGCGATATTGACATATAAGTTATGATATTTTATACTGTAATCGAAAGATCGGGTGGGTTGCCGACCTGCAAGACAAAAATTGCACTTAAGTAATCCCCGATTTTTTTATTTGAAAACAATTTTGTAAAATTCTTTGGCCGATAATTTAATATCGGCTTTTTTGTTGCGGAAAGAATTAATCGCTTTGGTATGCGCTTTTGACTTGCGGCCGATACAACCAAATGCAATATTCTTTGGGTCTATTTTGATATTGTTTAATCTTGCAACATCAAACAGGATGTCTTTTATCAGACTATCATATCCTGGATATTCTTGATCGATAATTATTTGATTTTGAGATTTAAATTCATCCTTTAGGAGAACAAAGATTAAAACAGCAAAAAGCTTATAGACAAAGATCTTTGGTTGACCAATTTTTCTAAAGAGAGACTGGATTGATTTCTTGTCTTTGGCCGTAATAAAAATTGATTGAGATTTCCCATTTGAATAAGCAACCGTTGTGAGTTTGCTTGTCTTTTCAATTTTTCCGCTTTGATCAATCTCGATTTTCATAAATAGATTATATCAACACGCACCCACAAAAAATAGCTTACCGATAGGCACGCTCAAAGTCACGATTTTATCAAAAAAGTCACAAATAGGACAAAAAACTTTATATAATAATTCCCCCACCAACCACCTCATCACCGTCATAAAAAACGGCAGATTGGCCGGGGGTCACTGCTCGGGCTGGAGCACTCAATCGTATTACGTATTTCGCCTGCCTCGAGTTACGTCGAGAGGTTTCAGGTATTAGTGGAGAAACTTCACAAGAAATTTCATCGGCCTTGTAACGGATTTTAACCTTCAACTTTTTACCTTCAACTTTGAATTTATCACTAGTCCAATGTGCGTCCTCAATTTCAAACTCTTTTTTGAATAAATCCCGGTCATCACCAACAATCAGCTCATTCTTTTCAAGATTAAATCCAATCACATACAACGGTTTCCTCGGTACTCGGGACTCGGTACTTGCGACTTGGTCTATCCCTTTCCTCTGCCCCACTGTATAATTCACCAGCCCATCGTGCCGTCCGATAACATTGCCTTTTTTGTCTACAATATCACCTGACTCAAACGGACTCGGTACTCGGTACTCGGTACTAGGGCCTCGAAAATTTCGTTTTAGAAATTTCCGATAATCGTTGTCTGAAACGAAGCAAACCTCCTGACTCTCCGCTTTTTCGAAAACGGGCAGATCATTTTCCTTGGCAATCTGGCGCACCTCACTCTTGATCATCCCGCCAACCGGAAAAATAATATGAGCAAGTTGTTCTTGGTTTAATTGATAGAGAAAATAACTTTGATCTTTTGTATCATCAATGCCCTTCAATAAGTGGCAAGTTCCGAGTTCCGAGTTCCGAGTACTCGGTACTAGGGCCTCGGTACTCGCTACTTTTTCAATTCGCGCATAGTGCCCAGTGACAAGATAATCACAACCAATTTTCTTTGCAAAATCGAGCAACCAGCCAAATTTAATTTTCTTATTACAAACAACACAGGGGTTTGGCGTCCGAATATTTTGATATTCGTCAATAAAACAGTCGGTCACTTCTTTTTTGAATTCTCTGCGAGCATCAACTTCATAGAGTGGAATGCCGATTTTATCGGCAACCAGATGAGCATCAGCCAGAGCCTTATCGTCGCAACAGGCGTTCTGCTTTGTCCCCCCAAAAGGGGCCCCTTCGGGGCCGCAAGGATCGTGCCAGAGTTTCATAAAAAGACCGACAACTTCAAAACCAGCCTGCTTCAAGAGCAGGGCCGAAACAGACGAGTCCACTCCACCGGACATCCCGACGGCGACTTTTACTTTTTGTTGTTTCATAATATTGTTCGAGCGATGTATTTGGAGTCGAGAACCCTACCAATCTTTTCCCCATTCACCAGAAATTAGCTTTCTTTTTTTCTCCCGGCTCCAACTTTTTAATTGCTTTTCTCTTAATCTTGCAGACTCTAAATTATCAAACTCTTCGTAATAAGCTAACTTTTTGACCCCATGTTTTTCCGTATACTTCGAGCCAAGTCGAGAAATGTGCTGGTCAAATCTGTTAGCTAAATTCCAAGTCATGCCGGTGTAGTAAGTACCGTCCAGACATTCCAAAATATATACGAACCAGTGCCAATTGCTCCCCATCGTAATTGTTCTCCACAAGGTCGAACAATATTATTCTTCG
>PEZW01000022.1:9303-9740 GCA_002773985.1 Candidatus Berkelbacteria bacterium CG10_big_fil_rev_8_21_14_0_10_43_13 | reverse complement strand
AGGATCAAATTTGTCTTTATGGCGAAAGGTCAAATCCGTATCAAACCAGACATGGCCGAATTCTTCTGAATCGAGCCGATGCCAAAGATCCAAATTAAGGTCCATGCAGTAAGCTTTGAAACCTGCGCTCTCCACACTGGCCTTCAGTAAAGCCGGCGCCGTGATCGGACATCTCAACTCCAGACGAGGCAATGTCAAAAGAACAATATCGACCGAGCCCTCATCTTTTCTTTCCCCACCCAATTGAGAATCTTTCACGGAGAAATCCCCTTCGCTAAACCACTCTCTCGAATGACTTTGAGATTTGAGTTCTTCCCATAGCCACTGCTAAATTCAAATTTTTCTCCACAGGTTCGCCCACAAGTGTAGATTCGTTTGTACTTCTCATTTGGGTTGTCCCAAGATTCTCTAAGATAGTTTACAAAGAAATCATGGTT
>PEZW01000022.1:0-9270 GCA_002773985.1 Candidatus Berkelbacteria bacterium CG10_big_fil_rev_8_21_14_0_10_43_13 | reverse complement strand
AAAATACAACTTTGAGTTGTCGTCAAACGTAAATACAATTGCAGTAGTACTATTGGGTAAACTCAAGTGCCAATCATGGCTTGGGTGTCCCCCCGCAAAACTACTTAATTCATTTGGAATTTTGGATTTGTGATTTGGTATTTGATTAGAAATTAGAAATTCGGATTTAGAAATTTTATCTGGCGGATGCCAGATTAACTGTCCTGTCATCTTCAGATGAAAAAGTAAATTGTATGAATTTTTCATACGAATCGCCAACACCTTCGCCCGCCGCTCGATACTAATAACTTTATACCCTATACTCTTATCTTTATCCCCTTGAAATGTTTTTGGAAACCGCACATCAATATCAGCAATCGTCTTGCCAACGATCCGCTTTTCCAATCCGCGCCGTATTGTCTCAACTTCAGGTAACTCTGGCATAATGTCTCCTAATTGTTCCTGCCCTCCGTAGCCGCAAAGCGCGGAGGAGGGTCAACTTCAGGCAGTTCTGGCGTGATTACGTCTCAATTATTTTCATAACTTCATCGAAACTATTAACTCTGAAAACATCCTTTTTGTGATTCAAGATCGAGTTATCAGCCACAGTATCATCTCTTTCCATATAAATTGCCAGACAATTCGGATGTGATGATTTCATGTTGACAACTCCCTCTGCAAAATCGTCCACAAAAATAAACTTTTCGTTTTTTTTCAAAAATTTGTCGACAAATTTCCACTTATCTTTTGTTCCAACATAATACAGATTATCGAAACTCATACGACAACCGGTGTTTTCAACTTTCATGCGCTGCCATTCTTCGTGACCATATGTAATGAGATTAATTTCATATTTTTTTCTATCAATCTCGTCCAAAAAATTTGCGGAATCATCATACAGACATTGTTTTGACAGACTATCTATCATTCGAGCTAGTTTTTCTTTAGTCGACTCAGAATCAACATTTCTCTCTTTTGCCAGAGAATCTATAAAATCATAAGGATGAAAAGGGGCTTGGTTCCGCGCTTCTTCGTAAATTCTTTTGACCTCATCTTTTGAATACCCCAATTCACTCACGATTTCAAAAATACTTTCCTTCATAAGTTTGCTTCGGATGAGCGTGCCGTCAAAATCAAGAAAAATCTTTGTTTTCATGGTTTGATGATACCAAAACTACTACCAAATTACGAATAGATCGAAATTACAAATATTACGAATTTGTAATTTTGTAATATACGTAATTTTGTTGTGGCTCTTCGTAATTTCGTAGGAGATGATGAGATTTGACAAACTAATTAGTATTGTATACATTAAATATACATAGACGAGCGAGGGAAATCCTTCTCGTCGTTTAATTTCTAATTAACCTAATTGACCTAATTGCTCTAAAAGTTTGGTTATTTAAGAATTTGGTCATTGGGATTTGATTAGAAATTAAGTCAAAGACTCCCCTTTGGGGGAAATTAGAAATTAGAAATTTAACACCGAAGGTGTTCGATATGGATCTGACAAATGAAGGTTATTGGCGAAAATTAATCAATCAGGGACTGATAAAGTTTTTCCTGTTGAAAGTTTTGTACAAGGATAAAGAAAGCTACGGTTATCGCGTTGTCAAACGGATCGAAGAACTCTCTGACGGTGTCTGCCGACCGACTGAATCGACGATCTATCCAGCGCTCGAACAGCTTCGCGCTGACGGCTACGCCACCACTCATGAAGTTTCGGCCGGTGCTCGAAAAAGAATTTTCTACGCTTTAACAGATAAAGGCCGCAGCGCCTACCGCGCCTCAGCTAAATCGTATGGTGAAATCATCCCGCTGTTGAGAGAATCAATCCTTTTGTAAATAAAATTTCATTGCTAAGATACAAAATATCTAAAATAATGGTTGCTAAACTGTAAAAATGTGCCTATGGCACGTTTTTTTGTTGTGTTTTTCCACACTTGACAAATTAAATGCGCTTGTTAAAATCGGTCTCATGCCTGTCATCCAGACGGGCACAACCCATGCCACAGGAGGCATTATCGTGCTCACCGCTACCACCCCTGACGCTCTCGGACCCAAGGCCAAAGCTTTTCTGGGAGTTATCAAGGCCTGCAACACTACCTGCCCCGGACTGCTGATGCAGCGGGCCGGTGCGTACCAGGTTTTAGATCTTGCCAAAGAGGCTCGCCCCGAACTGATCAGGACGCTGCAATGCACCGACGACTGTGACGACCTCGGCCAGCACGGCCTATGGCTCGTTGACAAGCTGGCGACGTTCGCCAGCGAAGTCATCTCGCACAGCAGCGAGGTCGAAAACGACGGATGTTAAGACAACATCTCGCCGCCCGCCCGCCGTAGCCGGCTCACCCCGGCTACGGCTCTTGTTTTTTACTTTTTTAAAAAAAATTAAAAAGCCCTACCTGCAACGATAGAACTTTTTAATTTATTTTTTATAAACTATCTACTGACTACCAACAACTATTACTCCGTCGTTTTACCATCAAACTCTGGGCTATCGGATTCGGCCTCTTCCTTTGTCGCACGAGCAACGCCATCCTGGTGATGAGCCGGAGAATATATGGTATAAAGCTTCAAATCTTCTGTTTCTGATACATTGATCACATTGTGTTCGGCACCCGCCGGTACAACTATCGCCGAACCATCACCAATATTGTATTCATTGCCGTCAATCTCACATTTACCCTCTCCATTTTCAATTCGGAAAAACTGGTCGTTGTCTTCATGAACCTCTTTACCGATATCCTCACTTGGCTTCAAACTCATCAAGACAAGCTGTGAATGTTTGCCTGTGTAGAGCACATGACGAAAATCACTATTCTGCAGCGTCTGCTCCTCGATGTTTGCGTTAAATCCCTTCATCTTTTTCCTTTCTTTAATAATTTGACATTACTATTATATCACAAGGACTGTCATTCCCGCGCAGGCGGGAATCCAGGCAGCACAGACACAACAAACGAGTGGATCCCCGGGTCATGGCCGAGATACAGCCTGCCCGAGAATGACAATTACGAAACAATGATAAAAAAGCTGGAAATACCTTGACTGATTTGCTATACTAATAATGGTCAAAATTATTAAATACTCGAAGGAGAGATATGACTAAAGAACCAGGATGTGGTAGTTGTGGTGGTTGCTGCTTTACCGGTCCAGACGGCGGCGGTTGCTGCTAAGAAATTGCACACATAAAAAATACCCTCGCGGAAGCGGGGGTATTTTTTTGAATAAAAAAAGGCCCTGAAAAACTCTATGTTGGCGGCGTCCTACTCTCCCGGGACCTCGCGGTCCAAGTACCATCGGCGCTGAAGTGCTTAACTTCTCTGTTCGGAATGGGAAGAGGTGTACCCACTTCGCCATAACCACCAACATACAATTTTCCAAAACCTGGCTAACTTTCACATGGAGCAAGATAATAATTACCTTACCCCCATTTGAAAACTAACACGAGCTCGATTTCAAGCACCAGCGCAGACCCGCAGCGACGCCTTTCGGCGAGTCGAACGGATCTTTTGCCAATACTGAATATCTTAAACGCTCAAAATTCTGGTAATCCAGAAATCACTAGTCAAGATTACACACCTCGCTACACTTGGTGTTTTAGTTTAAAGTTTGTAAAGTTAGAAAGTTTATAAAGAAATAATGACTTTATGAACTTTAAGAACTTTTTACTTTATGAACTAAAGCACGCAGTGTAACGAAGTGCGCTTATTATTTCATTGCTTAACGACTAATTAGTACTTCTTGGCTTAATCCCTCACAGGACTTACACCTAAAGCCTATCAACCTTGTGGTCTACAAGGAGTCTAAGAAACCTAATCTTGTGGCTGGCTTCGCGCTTATATGCTTTCAGCACTTATCCAGTAGGACTTAGCTACTCTGCAATGCACGAGGTTCGTGCAACAGATACACCAGTGGTCCACACTCCCCGGTCCTCTCGTACTAGGGGAATACCCACTCAAGTTTCAACGCTCACAGCAGATTAGGACCGAACTGTCTCACGACGTTCTGAACCCAGCTCGCGTACCCTTTTAACTGGCGAACAGCCAGACCCTTGGAAGCTGCTTCACCTCCAGGATAGGATGAGCCGACATCGTACCTTTATCCATAATTACGTATGGTGTAGACTATATCTTTTCCCTACTGTTGGACTTTAGGTTTTTAAGCCATATCCTTTACTTTTTTATGTAGGGTTCGGCGTGTTATCTAGCTTCTTTTACAAAAGCTAAATCTCCTCTTTCGAGTCAGTCGTTACGGGGTCATAGTCAATTTTATAACGAAAACATAGCAATAGATGAGACGCGACAATATTTCGAAATAGCTTCGCGCTTTCCGTTCTTATCCGAATTCTAAAGTATTGTTTATCGCGATTGAGACTGGATTTAATTCCCAGATCCCGATCTAAAATATTCATCAATGTTTTCTGGCTTGCCAGATCAAACTGCTGAGTATTTAGATAATAAGTATTCCGACTCTTCGAACCGTCATCCATAAACCAAACAGAAAGCACTAAATTGGTTAGGATAAGATCGGCTGAAATTGCCTTTTTGCCGCTCGAATAATATTTCAAATAATATTCTGTAAAAAGCGGAAGGCTTTGAGTCGTAAAGCGATAAGCAATACGATTGCCATTGCCATGGCGAGATTTTGGTGGAGTTTTGACGAACTCTTTAAAATGCGACCATTTCCAATCAACATATTTTCTATATTGAAACGAGTGGTTGATTTCAAGAAGAGCATTGGTTCTGGTACCTTGCCTTCGCAATGCGCCGTCACCAAGCAAACTCCCAACTAAAATCTCTTTCTGAATTGACGTTAGACTTCCCACGGTATCGCCCTTGTTTATTCTTATATTCTATCGAACATAAAACGAACAAACAATAGGGGTTCACCGTTATAAGCCGAATTTTTGCTCTCCAATATTGAATATTGAAGATTTTTGGTAGAGGATTACTCCTCTAGCACCCCAATGTGTTAAGGTGCCAAACCGCATCGTCTATGTGGACTATTGGATGCGATCAGCCTGTTATCCCCGGGGTAACTTTTATCCGTTGAGCGATATATCTATCACGAGATAATATCGGATCATTAAATCCCGCTTTCGCGTCTGTTCGACTTGTAGGTCTCACAGTTAAGCATGCTTATGCTTTTATACGTCGAGGCCCGATTTCCATCCGGGCTAAGCACACCTTTGAACGCCTCCGTTACAATTTAGGAGGCAACCGCCCCAGTTAAACTACCCATCTAGCACTGTTCCCGGACCGTATCACAGATCCAGGTTAGAATCAAAAAAATTAAAAAGTGGTATTTCACATTGCGACTCCACCACAACTAGCGCCATGGTTTCAAAGTCTCCCACCTAGCCTACATATCAAGTTTTCCGATTCAATACCAAACTATAGTAAAGCTCCACGGGGTCTTTCCGTCTTGCTGCGAGTAACCGGCATCTTTACCGGCTGTGTAATTTCACCGGACCTCTCGTTGAGACAGTGTCCAGATCGTTATGCCATTCGTGCGGGTCGGAACTTCATGATCGATAATTAATTTAATAAATTAATCGACTACTCCCTGACTTTCGTCAAGGCATGGACTATATCTTCCCCAATTTTCATTGGAGGACAGCGTGTAGTCTCTACGGGGTCATTTTCAATAACTGATTTGTACTAGACTTCCCTCGGTATTGCCATATCGCACCCGCGTGCGATGAAGGTTTCACCGATATAGCTATCAAGGGCAAATTTCTTACCCGACAAGGAATTTCGCTACCATAGGACCGTTCATTGATGTTTCCAAATTAATGGTGCCCATCTGGGCCTGCATGTCGCCATGCAGATCGGACTATATCATCCAAATTCCAAAGTTTCTATTTCTTTGGGTTGGTTTAGCGTGTAGTCTCTGAGGATTCTTGGAATAAATTCCAAGTCTTTCCTGCTGATTGACCCCACCGAATAAATTTTCACTGACCTTGCGGTCGAGTATTATCGGATACACGGGTTATTCCAGCATATAGCTAAATTTTTTAACGTAACTACAATCGGTCTGGTTTATAGTTACGGCCGCCATTCACTCGGGCTTAGTCGTCCCCCTAGCGCAACAAGTGCGATCAAGGGCCGGTTTGACCTTCGAGCATTGGGCAGGCATCAGCCTCTATACATCACCTTACGGTTTAGCAGAGACCTGTGTTTTTGATAAACAGTCGCCTGGACTCATTAGTTGCAGGCTGCGCAGAGCATCACAATTTTTAATTATTAATTTCTAATTTTTATTGAATTTCTAATGTTTTAATTTTTAAACATTAAGAATTAAGAATTGATTAGAAATTTCAAATTTTAAATTAAAAATTCTGTGCTCCGCACAGTCAGTCCTTATCCCTAAGTTACGGACGCTTTTTTGCAGAGTTCCTTAACGAGAGTTCTTCCGATCACCTGAGGCTTCTCGCCTCACCCACCTGAGTCGGTTTGCGGTACGGATCTTGTATACTTTTAAGCCGAACTTTTCCTGTCCAAGGCTACACCACAGACAATAAACCATAGTTTATCTGCGACTACGCCTCGGCGTCATCGGTTATATATACAAAAGCGAATGAATATTAACATTCTGTCCATCGTCTACGCCGCCATTACAACGGCCTCGACTTAGGCCCGGCTAACCCTGGGACGATTACCGTTGCCCAGGAAACCTCGGGTATTTGGTGGCCATGTTTCTCGCATGGCTAATTCGTTACTCATCCCAACATTCTCACTTCTTGGCGCTCCAGCCACCCTCACAGGTCGACCTTCACTGCACCAAGAACGCTCCTCTACCGCCGTGTCTCGCTACCGCTCGCCACGTCCACATAAGGATAACGAATTTGTCTAAATGACTAATAACTAATTTACGAATATTTGTTTATTCGCCATTGGTTATTTGGTCAATTCGTCATCCATTTCTGGAGTGTCGAACAAAAGTGAGACACGGCCCGTGTCTTCGGTCACAATCTTGAGCCCCGTTGAATTTTCAGCGCAAAACCTCTTAACTAGACCAGTGAGCTATTACGCACTCTTTAAATGCATGGCTGCTTCTAAGCCAACATCCTGGTTGTTTTGGAGATTTCACTGCTTTTTCCACTTAGATTGTAGTTAGGGACCTTAGACTACGGTCTGGGCTGTTTCCCTTTCGACCATGGAGCTTAGCCCCCACAGTCTGACTCTGGCATGAATCAGAAAGAATTCGGAGTTTGTTTGAATACGAGAGCCGAAGCCCCCGTAGATCAGTCAGTGCTCTACCTCTTTCTGCAACTCTGTTCGCCAAAAGCGAACTATGCCAGGCTATACCTATATATATTTCGAGGAGAACCAGCTATTTCCGGGTTCGATTGGAATTTCTCCGCTACCCACAGCTCATCCATCCAGTTTGACACCTAGAGTGGTTCGGGCCTCCAGCAGGTTTTACCCTGCTCTCACCCTGTCCATGGGTAGATCACCCGGTTTCGGGTCTAGTATGTGCAACTAATCGGGCATTTAGCCCTCGCTTTCACTACGCCTCCGCGATCTATCGCTTAAGCTTGCTACACATAGCTAACTCGTTGGGTCATTCTACAAAAGGCACGCCATCACCGATGCACAGCACACAATTTTTAATTATTAATTTCTAATTTCTATGAATTTCTAATGTCTAAATGTTTAAACATTAAAAATTAAGAATTGATTAAATATTCTAAATTTTAAATTAAAAATTCTGTGCCATGCACGGCTCTGACTCATTGTAAGCGTATGGTTTCAGGATCTATTTCACTCCCTTTGTTAGGGTTCTTTTAACCTTTCCTTCACAGTACTTGTTCACTATCGGTCAGAAGATGTATTTAGTCTTGGACCGTGAACGGCCCAGATTCACACCAGGTTTCACGTGTCTGGTGCTACTTGGGAACATCACCTCGCAACTACTCAAGATTTAAGATAAGCGACTATCACGCTCTATGGTCGTCCTTTCCAGGCTCGTTCTCCTATCTATTCGTTTTGATTATGTGAGTCCCGCAACCCCGCGCAGAGCACGCAATTCTTAATTATTAATTTCTAATTTTTATTGAATTTCTAATGTTTTAATTTTTAAGCATTAAGAATTTAAAATTGATTAGAAATTTTAAATTAAAAATTATGTGCTCCGCACGGTTTAGACTTGTCCCTGTTCGCTCGCCACTACTAAGGGAATCTCATTCGATTTCTTTTCCTCCGGTTACTAAGATGTTTCAGTTCACCGGCTTGCCTACCTGTGCGTAGCACAAGAAACTCTAAATCTGAAATCTGAAATCTGAAACAAATCATAAATTCAAATGTTTCAATGTTCAAAATTTTTGGGATTTTGAAATTTAGTCATTGGGATTTGTTTAGAAATTAGAAATTAGAAATTAGAAATTCCTGTGCAACGCACAGGTTCTAAGGGGTTTCCCCATTCGGACATCCCCGGATCAAAGCTTGTTTGACAGCTCCCCGAGGCTTATCGCAGCCTACTACGTCCTTCTTCGGCATCTTCTGCCAAGGCATCCACCATACGCCTTTAAGCGCAACGAAATAATTCTACTAGAGGTCAAATCTTTACTGCACGCAACTTACAATAACCAAGATACAAGAGACAAACATCAAAAAAACTCAATTTCCAATATTCAATTTCAAAGGTTTGGTTATTGAAATTTTTGTTATTGGTTTGTTTTTGGTTATTGTTTCTTGGTGTTTGGTTATTCTGTGCTGCGCACAGGTAAAAACTTGACATAGTTTCTTGACTAGCAATTTCTGGATCCGACTTACGTCGGACAAAATTACTATTTGAGAAATTTGTATATTCGGAAGAATATATTACTTACATGAAATTACAGCAATTTACCCCGTGGTTGCAAAACAACTTTACGGGGTTACTCTTTTTGTGTTCACACATTTCCTGTTAGTGTGAAACACTATTTAGTTGTTAATGTACAAGCGGAATCTCAACATGTGAGTCCCCATCTCACAATTAAGATCCTGTTTTTCTGTCTTTTTCGTATTTTCGTACGTTTCCGTATTTCGTGGTTATTTCGGTAACTAATCAAAAATTAAGACCGCAGAAATATATTCGTAATGGACAAATACATTATCCGCGATTCCCTCACTGTCCCCTAAGAACAAATTTTAAAATCCAGAGTTCACTCTAGCAATTATTAAATATATTGTCAACAGTTATTTCCTCCCTGTTAGCTCCAAATTAAAAGTGCAGTAGATCACGCTCAAAATAGCCCTCTCTCCAAATTAAAAGTGCAGTGCAGTTTTTAGCTAAAATTTAAGT
>PEZW01000009.1:20773-88629 GCA_002773985.1 Candidatus Berkelbacteria bacterium CG10_big_fil_rev_8_21_14_0_10_43_13 | reverse complement strand
AAAGTCCTGACAGACAAACAATTGCAAAAAATCTTTGTCGATGAATATGGACCTGAGCCCCTCGATATATCTCGGGGTAAACCTTCAGAAAAATTCAATGTTGAATATTTGATCGGTCAGACGGCCAGATTTCCAAATCGCAAAATTAAGCATTTTTTGATGGATCAGAAAATCATCGCTGGGATTGGCAATATTTATGCTGACGAATCGCTGTTTGATGCCAAGATTTCGCCGTTACGAAAAGCTAAAGACGTGTCGAAGACGGAGTGGCAAAGTCTCATAGAAAGTGTGAAAAAGGTCTTGGAGCTGGCGATCAAACACGGTGGGACGACTGACAGCGACTATGTCAACGCCGATGGCGAAAAAGGTGGGATGCAGGATTATCTGAAGGTCTATCGCAAAGCTGGGCAGAAATGTCCGCGATGCGGTGGCGTAATTGTACGAATCACTGTTGGTGGACGGGGAACGCATTCTTGTCCCAGTTGCCAGAAATAAAATTGTGCTGATTGCAAAAGTCCACTAACATATTGGACCCTTCTTCAAAGGAATCCAATGAAACAAATTTACCTTGAATTTAGTTTTATTTTCCTATATGCTATTTGCAGATTATGATTATCAATAAGAACAACTGGTGGTGGGGAGATATAACTGGCTGAGTCGGCTTTTTTGTTTTAATTTAAATTGATATCTCTAAAATTGCTGGCTCAAGGCCAGTTTTTTGTTTGATTAGGGGCTTTCGATTGTAAGATTGAAAGCTACTACGTCGGACGAAAGGATGATGCTATCATGGCAGACCCGGACGCGGTTGAACGAGCGTTGAACATTATCTTTGTTCACCTCAGAGGAGACGCTACCATTTCGGTCAGACGAGAGCAGGCAGAACAATTTCTTGCTCAGCTTGACGAAAGGCAAACTAGGCAGATACTGTTGCTACTGGCAATCGCTCGAGATTCCAGTGCGGCCAGTCTCAACGGTCAGGCCGGAGAGATTCTGGAGAGGATTCCTGAGCAATTCCGTGGCGAAGCTGCTGGCCTACTAGACTGGGTTCTCGAATGTGAAGCATCTCGCTCTCGATCGTCGTCATCATGGGGAGGGTAACACTGATGAGTGCTTCTACCTACTTTGCCCGCGCTCCGGATCCGCACATGCGGAACCGGAGCGTAACTACTTTTTTTATTAAATAATGTAGGCTAATTATGATTAAAGCCTCTCGTTTATTAAAAATAATTTAGCAAAGATTTTTTTTGACTTAAATGACAAAAATGGTTAATATTGTTATATAGCCATCTATCTTACAGGAGGGGTTTTTGTCAGGCGTCATTACCTTTGATACGGCTTATGATATTGTCATTATCGGTTTGGGCGAAATCGGTGGTGGTTTGTTGCGCAAAATCGCCTCTGTCGACGGTAAGGACCGCCTTTTTGGTGTTGATGTAAATAATAAAATTCTAGCTCAATATCAAGCTGAGGGTTTCAATGTCGGAAACACAATACCGCGAGCAAATCACTATATAATTGCAGTCTATTCAACCTCCCAGGTTATCGAGGTTGCTAAAAAAATCCCCTTGGACCTGGTGCCCTTGATTTCTATCGAGTCGACAGATGAACCTGGTACGATGAAAGAGCTCTATGACACACTCTCGCGCTTGGGAGATTTTGATCTTTTCTGTTTTCCGCACCGTTTTAATCCCAAGGATCAGGAGCATCAATACTTTAATCTTGATCGAGTAGCCAGCGCATTTATCAGGAGGTCGGCAGTTCGAGGGATAAAGTTCTACCAAAGATATATGGACGTTTCCCTTATCCATGTATTTCCGATTGAGATTGTTGAGCTCTGTAAACCCATCGAAAACACATATCGTTTCATGGAGATTGCCTTCGCTGAAGAACTCAAGATGCGCTGTGCTGAGAAAAAAATCGATTTCGAAACGCTACGAAAAGCGATGAACACAAAGTGGAATATCAATATCATGGAAGCAAGAGATGGTATTGGCGGGAAGTGTTTACCCAAGGATACCAATATCATCAGTAACTACTTTGGTAATTTCAATCTAGTTAATACCGCGATCACAAGTGATGGTGAATATAAAGGTCTGAGACGTAAAATTCCAAAGATAAACAAGTTGGTTATTGTCATTCCGATGTTGCTGTTTGCAGGCTTGGCTTTCTATGTGCTTTCAAATAGAATATTTGTAACATTTTATCTCAATAAGTATATAAAGACATTCGATCAATTTTCACAGGAGATTCGTCAGATCGAAGAAAAACCAAAAGCTCAGAGGCTGGAACTGATGTACGATTCGATGTATAAGTACTCCAAACAAATGGATAAAGTTAAGGAAGATATAAGAGTTAAGAAAAATTTTTCAGGATTATTGTTTAAGGACTAATTATGATAACAATATTCGTAATTACATTTACTTATGCAGTACTTGCTTTTTTTTACATCGTTTATCGTTATTACCCCATCGTTCGTCTCAGGCCAAAAGATTATGTTCTCCTAAAGCAAAAAGTTTCGATTATTGTGCCTGTTTATAACGAACCACCTGCCAACCTCAGGCGCTGTCTCCAGAGCGTTGTTGATGTTGATGGAGAGAAAGAGATCATTGTTGTCGACGATTGCTCTCCTATGGAAGAAACGGCGGCAGTGATCAGGAAATATCAAGCGCGCTATCCTGATTTAATAAAAACCTTCAGACAAGAAACAAACATGGGAAAAAGGCATGCTCAGGTCAGGGCAATAAATGAAGCTAGTAGCGAGATTATCGTTACTGTTGATTCTGATACTTTAGTCAGTAAAGATGCTATTTGGGAGTTAATCAAACCCTTTTCCGACCCATCTGTTGGCGCCAGTACCGGTGAAGTCTTAATTGAGAACAATTCTACAAATTTTTTAACTTCTCTTCTTCAGGCTAGATATTGGGCAGCGTTCAATTTCGAAAGAGAAGGATTGAGTCGTTTTGGTGTTGTGACATGTTGTTCTGGACCGTTGTCAGCTTATCGAAAACCTTTTATCTGGAAGCATTTGGATGACTATATTAACGAAAATTTTTTGGGCGAAATATGCACTTTTGGCGATGACCGTCACCTCACAAGAATGGTGTTACAAGACGGACATAAGGTAGTGTATACTCAAAAAGCTAAAGCCAAGACGTATGTTCCTGATAGTCTAAAAGATTTTTTAAAACAACAGCTTCGTTGGAAGAAATCTTTTATTCGCGAAAGCAGTTTAATTTTCCCGTATGCCCTTAAAAGAGGTGGTGTTCTTTTGTTGGAAACTTTCTCCGGTCTGGCCATGCCAGTTATGGGTGCATATGTCAGAATTGTCTTGGTAATACTTGTGATCAGATATCCTTTTATGTTGCCATATTATTTAGTAATGATGATTATCACGGCAACCATAAGGAGCCTCTTGATGATTGAGCGAAAAGATTGGAAATTGTGGTTTCGAAACATACAGTATGCTTTTGTGCACGAAACAATGATTTTTTGGTTGTTTTTTGTTGCTCTTTTAACGCTAAACCACAATCAGTGGGGTACCAGAGGCCTGAAAACTCGGCGTAAAGCATAAAGCGAGCAAGACTTTCGTTCTGAGTTTTTTTTGTTATAATCTTGTTGTTAAGCATTAATTGCCTCGGATTTAATTATGAAATACGCAGCTATAATTCTTGGCGCCGGTAAAGGAACCAGGATGAATGAAGGGAGAGCTTCTGCTATCCCAAAAGTTATGTTTGAGATCGCCGGTAAGCCGATCATCTATTGGAGTGTCAAGCTGGTCAAGGATTCCGGGATTGACAAGACTGTTGTGGTTGTCGGCTACAAAAAAGAATTGATTGAAGAATATTTTTCCTGTCATACAAACGATGATGATAAAGTTTGCGACAAGGTAGAATTTGCGGTTCAGGAACAACAGCTCGGTACTGGTCATGCTACTGCTTCGGCTAAATCAGTTCTCGATGGTCAGACAGAAGCAGTCGCAGTTTTCTATGGTGATAATCCACTTTACAAACCTGAGACTGTCAAGAAATTATTAGAACTCTATGAAGTGGAAAAGCCGACTATTGCCATGATGACTGTTGTTTTTGACAATCCGGAGTTTTGGGCTTTTGGACGGATCATTAAAAACGCTGACGGTAATGTGATCGATATTGTCGAGCAAAAGGATTGTTCGCCAGAACAGTTGAAGATTGAGGAATCAAACCCCGGATTCTACATTTTTAACGCCGAGTGGCTGTGGTCTAACGTCGAAAAACTAGAGTCAAATAATGCACAGGGCGAATTTTATCTGACTGACATGATCAGAATCGCCGCCAGCCAGGGTAAAAAAGTGGTCTCGATGCCGGTCTCAGAGATTGGCGAAGCGCTGGGAATAAACAATCCAGAGCAGCAGAAGAAGGCAGAAGAGATAATACTAAGGCGCCAGAGCGTCTCATAAGGATTATTCCATCACGGATCTCTTTACACGGATCGACACGGATAATGAGCCATCTGTGAATATCTGTGTGACAAGATCCGTGTTAGAACAAACCTTATTTTCTTCAAACGAAATGATGCACTCAATCAAAACATCAGGCATCGTTCTTAAGGGAACTAATTTTGGCGAGGCTGACAAGATTTTAACGATTTTTACTGAACGGCTGGGCAAGGTCAAAGTATTAGCTCGGGGGGTGCGAAAAATAAAATCACATCTGGCCGGAGCGCTTGAGCCGTTTATTTTGTC
This sequence comes from Candidatus Berkelbacteria bacterium CG10_big_fil_rev_8_21_14_0_10_43_13, assembly GCA_002773985.1. Classification (GTDB taxonomy): domain Bacteria; phylum Patescibacteriota; class UBA1384; order XYA2-FULL-43-10; family 1-14-0-10-43-13; genus 1-14-0-10-43-13. The sequence goes on along the minus strand of PEZW01000009.1, from coordinate 83,909 downwards.
CAACCTATTATTGCATGAAGGTAAAACATTTTATTCTATTTCCGGGGCTGAGATTGTCGAAAGTTTTTCTACAATCCATGATGATATCGAAAAGATCGCCCGGGTTTTTTTTCTCGGCGAACTTATTGACAATTTTATTTCTTCGGAGGAAAAATCAACCGATATTTTTGAACTTTTTTTGTCGACTCTAAGAAGCCTGGAAAATAATTCAAAAGATATTTTATTATTAACATTCCAACTCAAAATTATTGAGGCGGCCGGTTATAAACCGGTGCTTTTTGATTGTGTGCACTGCAAGCAAAAAATTGAACCGGGCAATAATTTTTGGGACAATCTGGAGGGCGGAATTATTTGTCAAAAATGTCAAAATAAATTTCATCATGGCAAAGAAATCTCCGACAACGCAATCAAACTGTTGCGCTTCATCGAGAAAAATAATTTTAACGAGATAGATCGTCTCAAGGATGACCAAAATATTCGCCTTGAAGTAGAATTGATTTTGAAAAAGTATATTGGCAACATCTTAGAAAAAGAGCTCAAAAGTGAAAGTTTTTTGAAAATGATCTAGTACTGATAAAGCTTTAAGTTACATTTATTAACATCAGTAAAATCACACGATCGTGTGAAAATGTTGATGTTATTTACTTGACACTGTAATATGTAGTTATGGATAAAAAGAAAATTGTGAACACGACGGTGGAGATTCTCGATTTTTTTCTAAATATTCCCGAGGCGATTATTTATGGTTTTGATCGCAAGGAATTTTACCGTAATTTGCATGGCTATTATCGAGAACAGGAGTTAACGGTAAAAAATATTTCGAAGTTTTTATATGGTTTCAAAAAATTTGGTTATGTTGAAATAAGCCGGACGAACGGCAGAGAATCGATTCAATTTACAAACAAAGCTAGGCTGGCAATTGTCGATCGTCTGAGTGAAAGGGCTGTGATTGACGGCAAATATTATCTAGTTTCATTTGATATTCCGGAACGGTTGAGAACCAAAAGAGATAATTTCCGTCGTGTTATCAAAAGACTTGGCTTTAAACAGATCCAAAAAAGTCTCTGGGTCTCAAACAAAAATCTGGGCGAGATGGTCAGACTGGCTGCCGAGGAATATGGAGTCGAGGACTATATTGTTCACGCTATTGTTGAATCAATCGATATTAAGTCGACACTAGAAAATATGTTTGTAGATAAAAAATGATGTAGCGTTCATTAACCGCTAATAGGAGATATCTCAATACAATGAATGCACTAACATATGCAAGACATCAACAAATTCAAACGATCGTGTGAAATTGCTGATGTTTTTGTTTTGTGAGAATAGTAAAATATCGGAATTAGCGGCTGTCGTTTTGGGCGGGTCGACTGTGCTGATGATGGTTTGGTCTGCCACATAATATTTATGAGTTGATTTTAAAAGACAACACCCACCGCCGGTCGGACCAGCGGTGGGTGGGTTGGGGCGAAGCGAAGACCAGTGTTGATTGGTCACTCGAAGCGCTTGGCCTGCATGCCGCAGTGGATGCAGGTGGTGCCGTCCTCGTTGAGGTGGTGGTGGCGATCAGGCGATCGGCGACACCATTGGTTCTTGGAATTTATCGTGATGAAGTTCGCTCCCCGAAGAGGATCACGGATTCCCGGCTGGTACACAGGTAGCGAGCGATAGGTGAAAAAGTCACCACCTATTTCAGAAGCAGACCTTGGTGGTTCGACACCGTCACGAAGACACTTGGGGCCATGATAGACCATCGTTCCATCGATGACTCCCAAAACACGTCTGTTCCCCCTTCGGTTCGCCCTCTGACACAGGACGTGGGCGAGGACGATCAGCAGAGTCACGATCACGAGACCGAGAATTGGAGCTGTGGGCATTTCAGCTCTCCTTTTGCTGCTATTTGCTCACTTTGTGAGTGAACTCATTACAGTACAATATTTTAAGACTATAAGCAAGAGTGAAGACAAATAAATTTTGTGATATTATTAACATTACAAAAAAGGAATGGATTCCGGATCTCAGGTGGCAGTCCGGGATGACAGGACAACAAGTTAAAACTTGGGCTACGGTAATATTGAAATGGCTGAAAATTCAAATAACAAAACGGAAAAAATCATCTCGCTGTGTAAGCGGCGGGGGTTTGTGTATCCGGCAAGTGAGATTTATGGCGGTTTTGCCAATGCTTTTGATTATGGTCCGCTTGGATCTCAATTAAAATTAAACCTGAAAAACGAATGGTGGAAAAGATTTGTTGTTGAGCGTGACGACATTGTCGGTATGGACTCGGCGATCATCCAAAATCCGAAAGTCTGGGAAGCCAGCGGGCATATTGGTTCTTTTACTGACCCATTGGTTGAATGTAAAAAATGTCACAAAAGATTTAGAGAAGACCATGTTCAGGAGATTAAAGCGAAATTTAATACTGACGCTAACGCGGAGACGGGATCCCGGATCAAGTCCGGGATGACAGACGGAGAGAAAGAAATGTTGGTATGTGCAAGTGGTGGCGAGCATGATTTTGCTGAGGCGAAAAATTTTAATCTTATGTTCAAGACATTTATCGGCGTGACGGAGGACTCGACCTCGACGGCGTACTTGCGACCGGAGACAGCGCAGGGGATGTTTATCAATTTTCTAAATGTTACCCAATCTTCACGGGTTAAGATCCCTTTTGGTATCGGTCAGATCGGCAAGGCTTTTCGCAACGAAATCACGCCGGGAAATTTCACTTTTCGCACGAGAGAATTTGAGCAAGCCGAGATTGAATATTTTGTCGAGCCAAGTCTGGATGAATCGAAAAAGTGGTTTACTTATTGGTTGGCGCGCTGGAAAGAATTTTTTACTGATTTTGGCATTCGAGATGAAAATTTAACAATTCGAGCGCACGACAAGAGTGAGCTTTCACATTATTCAGCTGGAACTTCCGACATTGAATACGATTTTCCGTTTGGCATGTCGGAGTTGGCTGGTGTGGCACAACGGACAAAATTTGATCTTGAACAACATTCAAAACACTCTGGAATTGATCAGAAATATTTCGATGAAGTCAATGGAAAAAAATATATCCCTTATGTCGTCGAGCCGACGATGGGAGTTGATCGTGCGATGTTGGCTTTTCTGGTGGATGCATACGATGAATCTGATGGCAAAGACGGACGAGAAATAGGCGAGGTAACTTTGCGGCTTCATCCGAAATTGGCTCCTATCAAAGTGGCTGTTTTTCCGCTGATGAAAAAAGAGGGTATGCCGGAGCTGGCCCACGATATTATTGCAGACCTGCGTCAAGCGGGGATTGCGACTTTTTATGATGAATCCGGTTCGATTGGCCGGCGCTATCGTCGCCAGGATGAGATTGGCACACCGTTTTGTCTGACGGTCGATTTTGACTCTGCAAAAGACAAATCCGTCACCGTTCGTGATCGTGATACGATGAAGCAGGAGCGAATAAAAATTGCTGAATTGAAAAAATATTTCGTCGAGAAAAATATTTAGAAAAATTTGGGCAAATGATTTAAAAAAAGATTCACATGTTAGTGAGTCTTTTTTGGTTGAAAAAAAGTTGATTTTTTGGTATAAAAATAGAGTCATTTCAACGTGAAGGGAGAAAGACCGTGCCGGTTGAGGTTGAGAACCCGCTGAAGTGTCTGGTTGGTGCGCTGGACAATACGTTTCTGGCGCCGTACCGGATCGAGCTCTGGCCCTGCGATGTTGATCACCTATTGATCATGGTGGTCGATACCGAGGGGAAGCGTCTATGTCGTCATCCTGTTCCTTGCGAGGTGGCTATTGCGGTGCGGGTGGCGATATACGTCAAAACCCACTCCGATCTTGGTCACTATGACAACGAAGGCTGTTTGGAAAACGTCGATCCGGGTGATCCGACCGAAGAACAACTTCGTTGGGTCGTTGTCCACCTGCTGGAAGCCAGAATAGAGTTTGTCCAGCAGCTAGTCTACACTGTCCAGACAGGCTAGACCTGTGTGTCCGCTTGCTGCCGTACGCCTTGGCGGACGGCAGCAAGAAAGGAAACTTAAAATATTTTTCCAGTCTCTGACTGGTTTTTTTAATGTTAAACCCTAGGTGTGGAAAGTGGGCTTGACTAATTATCGTTATAGACTAAAATAATACTCAGGTGTTGAAAAGTGGGAAGAAGTGGAGTGGTCATACCAATAGCGAATTCAACGAATGGCAAATTGAAGTGTTTTACGATTAGCCGTTGGTTAAAATTAACAATTGGTGGGTCATGTTTATCGGCGAATATTCACATTCTATTGATGAAAAAGGCAGACTATCAGTTCCGGTGAAATTTCGGGCTGATTTGGCGACTGGTGCGGTGTTGACCCGTGGTCTTGACGGTTGCCTCTGGCTCTACACTGTCGAAGAGTGGCAGAAAATTGCAGATGAGGTTTCAGCTCTGCCAATAACACAAAAAAAAGCTCGTTCATTTTCCCGTTTTGTCCTGTCGGGTGCGATGGATTTAAATTTAGATAAGGCCGGGCGGATCAATTGCCCCAAATATTTAAACGACTATGCTGGGATTAAAAATAAAGTTGTGATTACGGGGATGCATAATCGTTTGGAAATTTGGGCGGAAGAAAAATGGTCAAAGTTCCGTGATGAGATGGAAAAAAATTCCGACGAAGTTGCAGAAGAATTGGAAAATATTGGCTTTTAGACAATAAGCCAGCACACAAAAATTTTAAGCTTTATTCTACGGGACACGCAAACCCTTCGACTCTTCGCCGGTCGGCGAATCGCTCAGGGTAAACGGAGCTCCGTTTAGGAGGGGTAAAGCTTAAAAACACTCCTTGTTCTTAAAAGGAAAAATCCCACTTCGCCTTTCGGGCTTCGCGGGACAAGTCAAAAACAAAAATTTGTGCGAAAAAGTGCTGGCCTATTGTCTGAAAGTAAGTTAGTTAGCTCGTTAGCTGTAAACCAATAAGTTAAAAATCAGGTTGATTTCTGCTCCACTTCGCTCAAAGAGCTATGCGGGGCGAAATCGTAAACGATTTCGGAGGGTTTGTGGGTAGAGATTTTGTGGTCACAAGAAGCAATAGAATGGGTAGGGGCAGGAAGAAAACGACGATTTCAAAGTCGATTGTTATCGGACCTAGCGCCATTAAGTTTGTCACATTAACTATCGTCGCAGTTTTGGCGGTCGTGTATTTGAGTCAATCAACTGCTGGAGCAAACCAAAGTATCCAAGTGCGTGATATTCAATCAACCAAAGACAGGCTTGGCCTTGAAGAAGAGCGACTCCAAGCTGAGCAAACTCGTCTCCAGTCTCTGCGAAATATCGATAGTGGCACTCCAAAAGACACGATGCAGCCAGTTTCAAACGTCAATTATATTGATGGCGCAAACTGATTTTTATAGTTGTTCACAGTGCTGGTATGATAGGCCCAAAGTAAATTTTTTGATATGATCTAAATATGGATACTTACCAAAAGACAATCGGATCACGTCTGATGCTGTCTGGTTTCATGATGATCGCTCTTTCGTTCATCTTGATCTACAGGATGGCTGGGATCGGTGTTATCCAACACGGTCATTATCTGGCATTGGCACAAAACCAGCAACGTTTTGAGGAGACAGAAACGGCGAGTCGCGGAAAAATCTTGGTTCATGACTCTGTTTCTGACCCAAATGCGTATTATCCACTAGCTTTTGATGTTAAAAGTTTCTCCGTTTGGGCAGTACCAAATCAGATCAAGGACAAGCGTGCTACTGCATCTGCCCTGGCTGGGCCTCTTGATATTCCCGAAAATGAAATATTTGAATTGATTAACAACAATAAGCTCTACATCCCGCCGCTGAAAAAGAGTCTAAATCTCAGTAAAGCGGATAGTATCTCATCCAAGAATATTACTGGTATTTTTGTCATGCCGGAGTACAATCGGTATTATCCGGAGGGCTCGCTCGCGTCGCAGTTGCTTGGCTTTGTCAACAGTGAGGGCACTGGCAACTACGGAGTCGAAGGTTATTATGATTCCGAATTAAAAGGGAAAAATGGTGATATTGTCGGCGAGAAGGACACTCTCGGGCGAATGATCAGTATGCTGTCTCAGACGAACCCGCAAAACGGTACGAGCTATGTTTTGACGATTGATCGTTCGGTTCAATATTATGTCGAAAAAAGATTGGCTCAGGCAATAGAAGAAACGCAAGCAGAGTCGGGGACGGTCATCGTTATGGATGTGGCCACCGGCGGAATATTGACGATGGTCAACAACCCAACGTTTGACCCAAATAATTATCGTGAAACTGCCAACACAAACCAAGCTTTGTTTGGAAATCCGGCAATCAGTAGTTTGTATGAGCCGGGAAGTATTTTCAAACCTCTGATTGTCTCTGCGGCCCTTGATTCTGGGACGGTAACACCGGAAACTACGAATACTTTTGGTACAACGGTCGAGGTCGACGGTTACACGATCCATACCGCTGAGGGCAAAGCGTTTGGTACTGAAAATGTTGCGCAAATCCTACAGAATTCTGATAATGTCGGCATGGTCTGGCTAGCCGACCAGATGGGCAACGACATAATGTCAAATTATATTCAAAAATTTGGTTTTGGAAGCAAGAGTGGCATCGATCTTACCGGTGAAGAGTCAGGGCAGGTGCCGAAGGTAAAAAACTGGCGCAATATCAACAGAGCGACAATCTCGTTTGGTCAAGGTGTTTCGGTGACCCCGCTGCAAATGGTTGCCGCTTACGGTGCAATTGCAAATAATGGAAGATATATTTACCCTCACCTGATCAGCAATATAGTTTATAATGATGGTACAGAAAAAGAGATCAAGCGCGAGGAAGGTAATCAAATAATTTCTTCATCAACTGCAACGGAGCTACGTGCAATGCTTGCCAATGATGTGTTGCACTATCGTTCTCTTGGTGCCAAGGTTCAAGGTTTCCAGGTCGGCGCGAAAACCGGCACCGCTCAGATTCCATCACCGACCGGCGGGTATATGACTAGTCCGGATGGGTCCAACCTGGGAATATTTATCCACTCTGTTTGTGGCATGGCGCCGACGGATGATCCGAAATTTGTGATGATCGTCAAACTAGACAAGCCGAAATCGGCTGAATTTGCAGAGCGAACTGCCGGCCCGCTCTTTGGCGATATTACCTCTTTTCTGTTAAATTATTATTATCATGTTCCTGGAAAACAAGCATCACAATAATTCACAAAAAGTATGAAAAAACTGGGATTAAAATTTATTCATTGGATCTTGTTTTTAGAAGCACGAAAAGTAATTCGTCGTCACGACCCGTTTGTAATCGGCGTGACCGGATCAGTTGGCAAAAGCTCAACCAAGGAAGCGATTTATCAAGTTCTGTACGACAAGTTTGGCGCTGAAGTTAGAAAAAGCCACGGAAATTTTAATTCAGAATTAGGCTTGCCATTGTCAATATTGGGCTACGGAGAAAAGAAAAGAATATCCAATTGGGTTTGGCCATTTTTTCTATTTCAGGCTTATTTGAAAACTTTTCAAAAAACATTTCCAAAATATTTGGTTTTGGAACTTGGAGTAGATAAGCCTGGCGATATCGCATATTTTGGTCGGATTTTAAAGTTTGATATGGTAGTGATTACTTCGGCTGCCGGCGCTCACTTGGGTAATTTTGATTCACTGGCTGATTATCAAAACGAAAAGATATCTCTCACAAAGGAGTTAAAACCGGGTGGTCTGGTTATCGCAAATGCTGACGATCCCATTCTATCTAAAATTAATTTAGCGAAGATTATATTTTATTCGATTTATCACAAGTCAGATTTTTATGCTGAAAGTGTCCAGCCATCTCTCGAGGGGACCGATTATCGAATTTGCAGTTTAGGGCAGAAAATTTCCGTAAAATCAAAATTACTTGGTTCTCAATTCGTAGCATCGTCATTGCCCGCCTTTATTATCGGGCACCAATTTGGCATTCAATCGCTCAAAATCAAGAAATCACTTGAGCGCATCGAGCCATTACCTGGTAGGATGCGATTGCTTGAAGGAAAACGTGATTGTATAATTATCGATGATACTTATAATTCTAGCCCGACTTCTGCCAAAGCAGCGCTTGATGTCTTGGAGCAAATTAAATACAGCGGCCGCAAGGTAGCGATTCTCGGAAATATGAACGAGCTGGGTCGTTTTGAATTGGACGAGCATAAAAGTTTGGGCGATTATAGCCGTGATAAAGCCGACCTTACTGTTTTTGTTGGTAAAAATGCTGGCATCATGGCAATAGCAAATGGCAAGCGTGACAAAGTCTTGGTTTATGACAATAGAGCCGATCTGTCAAAAAATCTGAACAAAATTGTCAAACCAAAAGACCTGGTTTTAGTCAAAGCATCACAAAATGGTAATTTTTTTGAGGAAACAAGCAAGCAGTTGATGAAAAATCCAGAGAAAGCCTCAGAATTACTGGTTCGTCAGAGCAAGTTTTGGCTAAAAAAGAAACGATAAAAATTTTACATTTTCCATTTTACAAATTTTCATTAATTTATCATTTAACGATTTATTAATTGATAAATGAACAATGAAAAATTAATGTGAAATAAAAAATGATCAATGAAAAATATAAATGGGAGACAGAATGAGTATTGTAAAGGCTTTTTACATCCAGCCGGATGATTTGATGAGGATGAGTTGGTTTGCACTGGTGGCTTTTTTGGTAGCGATCGTCCTGACGCCGATCCTGACTCGTTTTTTGTACAAAAACAAGATTGCCAAACGCATTCGGGCCAGCGCTGATGCTCCGATTTACTCAGCTCTCCACCAGAAAAAGGATGGTACGCCGACGATGGGAGGATTATTGATCTGGATAACGGTGGCGATTTTGACTATTCTTTTCAATTTATCTCGGTCGGCGACCTGGCTGCCACTTTTTTGTCTGGTAGCGACAGGAATTGTCGGGGCAATCGATGACCTCTGGAATGTTCGTGGTATCGGCGAAAAGGGTGGTGGCTTGAGTATCAAACAAAAATTTCCTGTCTATGCAGTGATCGCCGCGGTTGGTGCTTGGTGGTTTTATTCGAAACTTGGTTGGAACATCATTCATATTCCGGCGGTTGGAGATTTTACAATCGGTGCTTGGTATATTCCACTTTTCATCGCAGTACTGGTCTGGATCGCTTTTGCCTCGAACGAAACTGATGGGCTCGATGGTCTGGCTGGTGGTATCTTCGCTCTTTGCTACAGTGCATACGCCATTATTGCACTGACTCAGGGTCGGATCGGCTTAGCAGTTTTTTGTGCTACTGTCGTCGGAGCTCTTTTTTCGTTTCTCTGGTTCAATATTCCGCCGGCGCGCTTCTTTATGGGCGATACTGGCAGCATGTCACTCGGTATGACGCTTGGTGTCGTCGCCTTTTTGACAAACTCAGTCATTGCCTTTTTTGTTATCACCGCCGTTTTTAGTATTGAAGGATTGAGTTTTATCATTCAATTTTTATCGAAAAAAATCAGGAAGAAGAAAGTTTTTCTCTCTAGTCCGCTTCATCATCATTTCGAGGCGATTGGTTGGCCGGAGTACAAGATTACAATGCGTTTCTGGATTATCTCTGCCGTTTTCACCGTCGCCGGTATGGCTCTGGCACTGATCGGGCGGGGAACACTGTCCTGAAAATTTCTAATTTCTAAAGAAAATATTGCGATTCATATTTTTAACATCAAAAATCAAAAAATCCTCACAAACTAGTGGGGATTTTTTGATTCGCCTCAATCTTTAATAAATTAAAGGCTGAGGGGTTAGCCAACCCCTCGCCGTAGCATCATAGAACATTGTCTCGCTAAACCGCAGGGTTTCGTAGACGCAGTAAAATGTGCATGGGGAGGAGGTTGGCCGGTTTTAGGGCGGAGGTACTATGGTATCCACGACGGCTCGAGATGTCGTCTCGGGCTTTTCGGGTGTCCAATATGAACTCGCGCTCCGATTTACCGGTCACCCTGACCGGCAAGGGGATGAGACATGCGAATTAATCCGCTCGGGTCTCTATGTAGCTAGTAGAAGTCGAAGAGCTTTTTCAAGCCCTTCCTCCTCTAGTTGAGTGAGATCGGTCCACCCGGAACCGACTCTTTGGCTGCTCAACCACAGCCCCGCTGGTTACGACCCCCAGCGGCGGGTTACTCTGTGAGCCCGCTTTTGATGAGCATGGCCACATCCTTCCGAAGAAGCTCTAATCATTTGTCAGTTACAAATAACTAATAGTTTCTTCGAAACTCAGATTGCGTACTATACTACACTATTTGATAAAAATTGTCAATAGTTACTTTGAGCTTTGATTGGTATAAAATAAATCTATGAAGCTTGAGGGAAAAAGAGTTGCTATTTTGGGACTCGGCATTGAAGGTGTCGCTCTTTTGGAGTTTCTGAAAAACCGAGTCGGCAGTTTAGCTGTTCATGACCGAGATTCGGCTGAAAAGATTGTTGACAAAGCTGAGGGCGAACTCAAAGACTTGGTTTCCAATATCATAGTTGACGACGGGATCGACAAAGTGTTTGGTGACGGATACCTGGATGATTTAGAAAAATACGACATTGTTTTTCGCTCACCAGCAATCTACTTCCGTGATCCTGCTTTGATGCTAGCCAAATCTCAGGGAGTTGCTATTTCGTCTCAGATGAAGCTTTTCTTCGATCTTTGTCCCTGTCCTATTATCGGTGTCACCGGAACCAAAGGAAAAGGAACTACAAGTTCTCTAATATTTTCAATATTAGAGAACAATGCCAAATTTCTAATTTCTAATGTCAAATCAAATCCCAAATCCCAAATCCCAAATCCCAAAACCTATCTGGCGGGCAATATCGGTAAGCCGGCGATCAACTTGATTCCACAGCTACAAAAGTGTGATGTTGTCATACTTGAGCTATCAAATTTTCAATTGGCGGATTTAGACAAAAGTCCGCATATCGCTGTCATGACCAATCTTGGTGTCGATCATCTTGATTACCACAAAGACGAGGCCGAATACCGAGCGGCCAAGAATAATATTCTTATGTGGCAGGGGAAAGAAGATTATGCTGTTTTAAATCACTCTTCGACATTTGGTCCAGGCACTTTGAAAAAAATCCGCGGGAATATTAAATATTTTGCCCGCGACAACAAATTTGTTGATTGTGTTGTCATCGATGAAAACGGTATGAGTAAGGTTGTTCTCGATCCGCAAAATCGTCAAATAGAGATTTGCGAAATTAGTGATTTGAAATTGGTCGGCAAACACAATTTGGAAAATATTGCTGCGGCGACGCTTGTTGCCGATATATTAAACATTCCAATTGAAATAACTCGTGAGGCAGTCAAGCGTTTTGTCGGTCTGCCACATCGCCTAGAACTAGTCCGAGAGATTGGCGGAATCAAATTTATCAATGACTCATTTGCGACCAATCCTGATCCGACAATGGCGGCAATCAACTCATTTGACGAGAATAAAATTCTGATACTTGGTGGCAGTTCGAAGGGAGCTGATTTTAGTAAGTTGGCCGAGGCAATCGCGGGAACAAATGTGAAGACTGTTGTGTTGATTGGGGCCGAAGGATCGAAAATTAGAGAATCACTGGAGATAGCAAGTTATTCTGGCGAAATAATTGTTGGTCATGAGACACTAGAAAAGATAGTCCAACAAGCGCTTCGAGAAGCACGACGAGGTGACGTGATTATCTTTTCTCCGGCTTGCGCCAGTTTCGATATGTTTAAAAACTACAAAGATCGCGGCGAGAAATTTAAGGAAGCGGTTCTAAAATCAAGGCAAAACAATGACTAATTTTCGGCGACAACATTCAGATTATTGGTTGTCTGTGGCGATTTTTGGCTTGATTGTTTTTGGTCTTATCATGATCTACTCGGTGTCGAAATATTATTCTCTAGAATTGACAGACGGTGTGACTGATAAATATTTTCTAAAAAAACAGCTCTTAATGGTGGCGATCGGCCTCGTCGGCTGGGTTGTGGTTCAGGCTATCGATTATCACTATTGGCAAAAACACGCCGGGACGATGTTTTTTATTACAATTGGGCTGTTGCTTCTACCGGTTATTCTCTCGCCTCTTCACATTACTTCAGCTGGTCGTTGGATCAATGTCGGCAGCTTTAATTTTCAGCCAGCAGAACTAGCAAAGCTGACATTTATTTTTTATTTAGCCGGTTGGTTTAGTGAAAAAGGCAACAATCTCAAGGATGTAGCAAAACTGTTTTGGCCCTTTATCAGTATTCTGGGAATTATTGTTCTTTTGATGTTTATGCAAAAGGATCTTGGCACACTGTCCGTATATGTAATTATTGCTGGTAGTTTATTTGTCGCATCCGGTGCACCGCTCAATCAGATTTTTGGTGCTGTGGGCCTTGGCGGAGTCTTACTTTGGTTGATGATCAAGTTAGAGCCATACCGGATGCAGCGACTGACCACATTTTTAAACCCAGGAACAGGTTCCCTGACAACTGGCTATCATATCCAAAATGCTCTGATAGCGATCGGTTCTGGCGGCTTGCTTGGTCTCGGTTTTGGTCAAAGTAAACAGAAATATCTTTATCTGCCGGAAGCGCATACAGACTCGATTTTTGCTATAATTTGTGAAGAGTTGGGAACATTGCGGGCAGCGGCTATTATCCTGGTTTTTGTTTTTATCGCCTTGCGCGGTTTGAAAATCGCCAAGACTGCTCCGGATGGCTTTGCTAGATTAGTGGCGATCGGGGTGACAATCTGGATATTTTCTCAGATGGCCATCAATACGGCAGCGATGTTGGGACTATTGCCGTTGACTGGAATTCCGCTTCCATTTATTAGCTATGGCGGAACCTCGCTGATCGTTTTGCTTGCTGCAGTCGGAGTGTTGACCAATATTTCCAAGCATCAAGTTAAACAGCAGGGTGGATAATTTTAGCACAGATCTTTTCCACAGATAAACACAGAAGTCAAATATCATCGTTGGAATTTAAAAATGAAAAAATCGAAAAATAATAAAAATGAAAAAATCTTACTGGTCGGTGGTGGCACCGGTGGTCATGTTGTTCCGCTCTACAATATCTATCAGTTTTTACTTGAAAGAGAGCCAGATATTCCAGTAGCTATTATCGGCAGCGGCTCGAAGATCGAACAGCCATTTTTCGGCGGCTTGCCAAATTATTTTGTTTTGACCAGCGGTAAATTTCAGGGTTATGACATCCTCGTCAATTTGTGGCAGAGTATTCTTTTTTGTGCTGGATTTGTCCAAGCGCTAGTTTATCTACTCCAGATCCGCCCGAAGATTATTTTTGCAAAAGGTGGCTATGTCACTGTTCCGATTCTCATCTGGGCCCGATTTTTGCGCATTCCTTATTATATTCATGAGTCAGACACAGTGATGGGTCGAGCCAATCGCTTTGCCGCAAAAGGTGCCAAAAAGGTTTTTACCGGTTTTCCTGAAAAAAATTATCCAGAGTTGAAGAAAAGTAAGATTATATTTTGTGGTCAACTGATTACTGACATGGAAAAACTGGACAAATCAGAGCGGTTTGATTTTGGTTTTACAAACAATAATCCAGTCGTGTTTATCACTGGTGGTAGTCTCGGTGCGGCCAGTATAAATAAGAATGTTTTTGGAGCACTATCCGAACTTTTGCCAAAATATAATATCATCCACCAGACCGGTGCAAAGAGTTTTAGCGAAGCGATAGACGTCAGAGTAAAGTTGCCAGGAAGTATGAGGAGGTCATACTTTGTTGCAGACTTCCTGTCAGCGATTAGTGGGGACAACAAATTATTGTCAGCTATGGAGTTGGCTGATTTGGTTGTTGCCCGAGCTGGTGCGACGACCGTGGCTGAGATCGCTAGGTCTGGTAAGCCGATGGTTCTGATTCCTTACCCACATGCGGCTAGTGACCATCAGGTCAAAAATGCACAGATTTTACAAAAAACTGGTGCTTGTCTGATGATAACTGATCGTGAACTGACGCCGGTGACCTTGACAGAAACCATCAGCAAGCTGTTTGATGATAAGAGCAAGATGAAGGAGATGACTGCGTCAGCCAAAAAGTTTTTTCCACCGCATGCCATTGAAAAGATTGGTGAAGAAATTATTAGCGAGGTTTCAAAATGAAATATCATTTGATTGGTGACCGCGGCATCTCGATGCGCGGAATTAAAAAATATTTAGAGTTCCTGGGCAATGACGTGACGGGTTCTGATCTCAAGACTGGCGGACACGCAGCTGTCAATGTCACTTCGGACATTGACTTAGTTGTCAGGACATCGGCGGTAAATCCTGGATCTCCAGGCTGGGTAGAGGTCGAGGCGGCTCAGAAACTTGGTATCAAAATAGTCAAACGATCAGAGCTGATTGGTCAGTTGACCAAGGACAAGAAACTTATCGCGATTTCGGGTATGCATGGCAAGACAACGACGACAGCGATGGCTGGACTGGTTATGATTGCGGCTAATTTGGATCCAACGGTTTTGATTGGTGAAGAAGTGAAGGATTTTGACAATGATGTGATCCGAATAGGTGAATCGGACTGGTTTGTCTTTGAAGCCTGCGAGTACGATCGAAGTTTTCTCGACTTTTATCCAAAGATTGCTATCCTGACCAATATTGAAGCCGAACATCTCGATACTTATCCGGGTGGCTTGTCGGAGATAAAGGACGCGTTTGTCGAATATCTCAATCATCTACCAGACGATGGTGTGATTATTGCCTGCCACGATGATGCCAATGTGCAAGAAGTTCTTGGTAAATTAACGACTAAAGCCAGGATTATTGACTACGGTTTTACGGCGGAGAAATACAATCAGCTTGATTTTGATTTAGCCATACCAGGAAAGCACAATGTTTTGAATACTTTGGCTGTTGTTGCTCTGGCGGATTATCTTCATATAAAGTATGAAGTTGTCTCCAGTGTTCTGGCGAAATTTCGCGGTGCTCATCGCCGGTTTGAACTCAAAGGCAACCTAAATGGTGCTGACCTGATAGATGATTACGGCCACCATCCTACGGAAATCAAGACGACTATTGCTGCTCTTGCTGAGCGTTATCCAGACAAAAAGAAAATTGTTGTTTTTTGGCCACATCAATATAAGCGAATCAAGCCGCTACTGGAAGAATTTGGCGCTGCTTTTAGCCAAGTCGACGAGGTTATCATCAAACCAATTTATTTTGTACCAGGCCGCGACGAGGTGCTAGATATATCTTCAGATGATTTGGTTGATAGAGTAAATCGGAAAAAAAATATTGCAAAAGTGATAGAAACAGATGAAGAGATAGCAAAATATTTAAGGGATGAACTTGACTCAAGCGCTGTCTTGTTGACCATTGGTATTCCGCCGGTCTACAAAATTGCCGATCTCTTATTGGAGTCAAAATGAAGGATATCGACGCAGAGTTGCGAAAAATTTTAGGTGAAGACTTGCGACAAAATGTCGTTTTACGCGACTACGTTTCGATGAAGGTCGGTGGGGTCGCAGATTTTTTTTACTCAGCGACAGATATTAACAATCTGACATTGGCAGTATCAGCAGCAGTTAAGCTAAAAATTCCATATTTTATTCTTGGTGGTGGTTACAATATTATTCCCTCCGATCTTGGTTTTCCCGGTTTGGTAATCAAAAACGATTGTTCGAATATAGTGTTTAGTCCTGATTTTTCAGGAGTGATTGCTGATTCTGGTGTCAATTTGGGCCGGCTGATAAATCAGGCAACCAGTCATGATCTTGGTGGTTTGGAATTTCTTTTTGGTGTGCCTTCTTCTGTTGGTGGGGCAGTTTATGGCAACGCTGGGGCGCTTGGTCAATCAATCGGCGATTTCGTCAAATCTGTTACCTTGCTTATTCCGAAGGACGATACAGTCGTTATCGTCAGGCATAGTCCAGCATGGATGAGTTTTGCTTATCGGTCATCTATCTTGAAAACTGATTACAGAAAAGACAAACATAAGCCAGTCATCCTCACGGTGACACTACAGCTGGTTCAAAGACGAAAGGACGAGATCTTGAGGATGACACAGGAAAATATGGCGGTCAAAAAGAAAAATCAACCACTTGGTGAAATATCTGCTGGCAGCTTCTTTAAAAATCTTGGTGCTCTACCGGAAAATTCCGCTGGATATCTAATCGATCACTCAGGTGCCAAGAAACTTCGTGTCGGTGGTGCTGCATTCTCAAAAAAACATGCAAATTTTCTAATCAATCGTAAAAACGCTACCGCTTCCGATGTGCATGATTTGGCTGAAAAAGCCAAGGAATTGGTCAAAGAAAAATATGATTGTGATCTTGAAGAAGAAATTGAGTATATCGGCAGATGGTAAAAGAATATTACAAAAAAACATATCCTTCGGCCAATAAATACCGTTCGCCTAAAATTTATCGGCCAACACGCGGTCGAGAGAAGACGAAGTTCAAACTGTCTCCTGCAAGGCTGAAGTTTTTATTGATTTTAATTATCATCCTTGTGGTTCTCTATTATTTTTTTGCCTCGTCGCAATTCCAAGTCAAAGAAATTATTATCGAAGGCAACTCTCTGGTTAGCAAAGATGAGATTGTGAGTATATTGCCTCAGGGTAAAAATATTTTTCTGTTCAATACTGAAAAAAGTAGGTCAGAAATAGTGTCGAAATTTCCTGAGATTAAGCAAGTCGCAATATATCGTGGCGTACCTGATGCGCTGAAGATAGTCGTGCTAGAGCGCGAAAACAAGATGGTCTGGCAGACGAACAGTGATTTATATTATGTCAGTGCTAAAGGTTACGTGACACGTAAAATTGTCACTAAGCAGATCGGAAGTTTGCCGGTCGTTGTCGATACGAAAAACCTGCCGATCAAGCTGGGGCAGGAATTAGTCTCACCAAATTTTGTCGCTTTTATCACCAATGTCTTTTCCTCTTTTCAAATTGAGGAGGGTATCAAGCCGCTAAATTTCGAGATTCCCGAGACGACTTTTAATATCAACCTGAAGACTGAAGCTGGCTTCTATGTCAAACTAAATTCACTGCGAAGCAGTCAGAAACAGCTCGGTGATTTGAAAAAAATTCTGACTCAGTACAGAGACAATATTCATGAATACGTCGATCTGCGAATTGATGGTTGGGCGTACTACAAGTGACCAAAAAATTTTCAATTTTCAATTTTGCAATTTTCAAACAATTATAAATTCCAAATTTAGCGTGTAGCGTTTCTATAAATTAGTTGTCATCCTGAGCTTGCGAAGGATCTCTGAACCGGTTACTGATTCTTCGCTTTGAGGCTCAGAATGACAGTACAGACAGCATTTCACTACAGACTAAATATTAAGACTTAAAACTGGATTTCTCGATGACCGCTGAAGAGATAATTGCACAACTAAAAACTTATGAAAGTGCCAAAAACCGCGAGGGGATGGCGCGATTTGGAATTACTGGAGAGAATGTTCTTGGTGGACCAAATCTGCCAACACTTAGGAAAATTGCCAAAGAAATCGGCCGAAATCACGAATTGGCGCTTGAATTGTGGAACAGCGGCATTCATGAAGCGAGAATGTTGGCAGTCTTTATCGACGAGCCGGACAAGGTGACCGAGAAACAGCTTGATGATTGGGCGGCTGATTTTGACAGTTGGGATATCTGCGATCAAACCTGTAGCAATTTATTTGATAAAACTGACTTTGCCTATAGAAAAGCCTTTGAATTGGTCAAAAGAGAAGAGGAGTTTGTCCGTCGCACCGGTTTCGTCATCATTACTGCATTGTCAGTTCATGACAAAAAAATGGCGGACGAAGAGTTTGTAAAGTTTTTTCCGATGATAAAAAAATATGCTACCGATGAACGCAACTTTGTCAAAAAGGCGGTGAATTGGTGTCTGCGCCAGATCGGCAAGCGAAACAAAGAGTTAAATAAAAAAGCAATTAAATTAGCGGAAGAAATCAAACAGATTGATTCCAAGTCAGCTAGGTGGATTGCTGCAGATGCTTTACGCGAATTAAATAATAAAAAGTTTGGATTATAATGCCAGAATGGAAAGTAAAAAAACGACAATTTGACGATCTGCTTGATCAACTGCTTTTTAATCGGGGCGTTATCCAGCTAGAAACTGACGAAGAGGCTAAAAAGAGATTTTTCAATCCTGATTTTAACAAAGACCTTCATGATCCGTTTCTGATGAAAAATCTGGAGAAAGCAGTCGATCGGATAAAACTGGCTTATGACAACAAGACAAAAATCGGTATTTTCTCTGACTACGATGCTGATGGCGTACCAGGTGCGGCACTATTTTCTCGTGCATTGAAAAAAATCGGTATCGATCACGAAGTTTATATCCCAAGTCGTGATGATGGATATGGTCTGAGCAAAGTTGGTCTTGATTTATTGAAATCCAAAAAATGTGAACTTGTCATAACTATCGATCTCGGTATCAGGAGTTTTGCTGAAGCGAATTATGCTAGAGAAATAGGAATTGATCTGATTATCACTGACCACCATCTGCCGGATAACAAGACCCCTGAAGCATTTTTGGTCATCAATCCGAAGCAAAAAGGGGATAAGTATCCAGACAAAGATCTGTGCGGCTGTGCCGTCGCTTTTAAATTAATTCAAGGACTTGGTAAAATATTCCCCGACAATATTGATGAAAAATTTCTCAAGTGGAATTTGGATTTAGTTGCAATTTCGACCATCTCTGATGTTGTGGCTTTGAAAAATGAAAACAGAATTATTGCTCTGTTTGGCTTGCTGGTGATGCGCAAGACCAAAAATCTCGGTCTGGCAGAACTAATTCGAATCGCAAATTTAGACGCAGAAAATATCGGGGCATATCATGTCGGTTTTCAGATAGGACCGAGGATAAATGCGCCGGGACGAATGGGTAAAGCGACGAAATCTTTCGAACTTCTGGTGACTGATGACCCAGCTGAGGCGAAGGAATTGGCGAAATGGCTTAACTCTGAAAATGAATCTCGACAAGCGGCTATGGATAAGGTCGAAAAGGAAGCAACCAAATATATCGAAGAAAATAATTTGATGGCAGACAAGATTATTATCGTTCGTGGAGACTGGCCGAAGGGAGTCATCGGACCGACAGCAAGTCGGATGGTCGAAAAATACAATCGTCCGATCATTCTCTTCGCTGAAGAAGGTGTGATGTTGGTCGGAAGCTCCCGAAGTGTCAGCGGCGTCAATATCGTCGATATATTAACTCTGGCCAAGGATTTGCTTGAGAAATTTGGTGGTCATGCCGGCGCAGCTGGTTTGTCGATGAAGACAGTAAATTGGACAAAGTTTCAAAAATTGATTGCCAAAATCGGCAAAGAAAATATCAAAGATAGCGATCTGGTCAAGAAGATAAAGATCGATGCCGAAGTCAAGCTCTCAGAAATGTCGAGAAAATTGTATGAAAAAGTATTACATTTCGAGCCGTTTGGAATGGGTAACCCACGTCCAGCCTTTATGACCGAAAAAGTTAATTTCGAAAATATACGATTTGTCGGACGTGACCAAAACCATTTCCAAGCCAAAGCAGTTGATCAAAATGATCGGATAAAATTAATCCATTTTTTCTTTCCGTATGATAAAAGTATGATAAGTGAAGATAAAAAATATGACCTTGCATTCACATTGAACCTGGACGAATGGAACGGTCAATCTGAACTTTGCTTGCACATCATTGATATAAAAATTCATTCAAAATAATAAGACAATATGTCTAAAAAACCTTCAACAATCTGGTTGTGTGAGAGTTGTGGAAACGAATTTAGCACTTGGGCAGGGAAGTGTCCTGCTTGTGGTGAATGGAATACGCTAAAGGAGTTGCAAGTACAGAGTACTAAGTCCCGAGGGGGAAGCAAGGCGGAAGAGAAAATTGAGAGCAAGATGATGTCTGATGTTGAGGTCACAAATAATCAGCGGACAAAAACTGGAATTGGTGAATTTGATCGGGTGATGGGTGGGGGAATAGTGCCGGGTTCGATCACCTTGCTTGGTGGCGAGCCGGGGATTGGTAAATCAACTCTGATCTTAGACGTTGCCAATAGGATGAAGCGAGCGTTTTATCTCTCGGCAGAGGAGTCGATGTCGCAAATCACGATGCGGGCAAAAAGAATGGGAATAAATGGTGAAAACATCACTCTAGCTTCCGGACCAGAAATTTCTGCGCTAGATCGTGAAATTGAAAAGATAGATCCAGATCTGATAATCATTGATTCGATCCAAACCGTTTTTCATAATTCGTATGACGCGACACCCGGCTCGATCGTCCAGGTGCGGGAGTGTGGAATTTACTTGCAACAGCTGGCGAAGAAAACCGGTCGATCAATCATTATTATCGGTCATGTAACGAAAGAGGGCAATCTAGCCGGTCCGAGAATTCTCGAGCATTTGGTCGACACAGTTTTGTATCTGGAAGGTGAGAAATTTTCTGAAGCGCGGATCCTGCGTGATATCAAAAACAGGTTTGGCGCGACCAACGAAGTCGGTATTTTCGCGATGCAGGAGAAAGGTCTGGTCGAGGTTAAGAACCCATCGGAACTTTTCCTGTCGGAGAAAAACGATAGCCCGGGTTCGGTGGTCACAGTTGCACTCGAGGGGACGCGACCGATATTGGTCGAGGTTCAGGCTCTGGTCGCGCCGACACATTTCGGCTATCCGAAGAGAACGGCGGCTGGGTTCAACTTGAACAGATTAAATCTGCTAGCGGCAGTGATCTCCAAGAAAACGCATTTTGATCTGTCAAATCATGATATCTATCTAAATATCGTCGGCGGGATGCGGGTAAACGAGCCGGCAGTCGATCTGGCAGTTTGTGCGGCGATAATTTCTTCATACAAAAATAAATCATTTGGGGCAAACTCAGTTTTTGTCGGAGAGGTTGGACTTCTCGGTGAGGTTCGCCGTGTCATCCGTCAATCCGACCGCGAAAAAGAGACTAAAAATCTTGGCTATAAGATTGTTGATGGAGTCAGAGATATTGCAAGTCTCGTCAAATTTTTGAACTAATTATTAAATTTCTCTCTAATCTCCATGGCTTTGCTGTGTGCCTCGAGCCCCTCAATTTTCGCCAGGGTTTTTACTGGCGATGATAGGTATTTAATGGCGTCTTGATCCAGTTCTTGAAATGTAATGTTTTTCGTAAAACTCTCAACAGATAATCCACTCCAAGTCCTAGCGTAGCCAGACGTAGGCAGGGTGTGATTGGGTCCACTCGCATAATCACCGGCTGATTCTGGAGATAGTTGACCAAGGAAGACTGACCCGGCATTTTGGATTTTTTTTTCAAATGATCGGAAATTTTTGACATTCAAAATAAGGTGCTCGGGAGCATAGGTATTTGCGAATTTAATTGCCGAATTGACGTCTTTTGCAATTATTGAATAACTCTTTTCTAAAACTTGCTCAATAATCTTTTTGCGCGGTAGACCTAATATTTGTTTTCTGATTTCTAGCTCTATCTCGCGTATTTTGATTTCGTCGGTGCAGACAAGAATTACTTGAGAATCCGAGCTGTGCTCTGCTTGGGACAGGAGGTCAGCGGCAATAAAATCAGCACGCGCAAATCGGTCGGCAATTACTAGCAGTTCTGATGGTCCCGCAGGCATATCTATCGCTGCACCATCTTGGTCAGCTGAAACGATCATTTTGGCTGTAGTCACGAAACGATTGCCCGGACCAAAAATTTTATCTACTTTTGGTATCGATTCTGTGCCATATGCGAGTGCTGCAATCGCTTGTACACCACCAACTCTGTAAATTTCTTGGATGCCAACGATTTTTGCTGTAGCTAAAATATTGGAATTGATTTCGCCCGATTTTGACGGCGGTGTGCAGATGACTACACGTTTGCATCCGGCAATCTTTGCTGGCACTCCGAGCATCAAAACAGTCGAGACAAGTGGTGCTTGACCGCTGGGGATGTACAGTCCTACTTTTTCTATCGCTATGGACTTCCGAGACAGTTTTGCACCGTTTTTTGCTAGGTGAATATCTTTTGGATTTTCTAGACAGTGAAAATCAAAAATTGATTTTTGGGCTAAAATCAGTGCTTGGCGTGTCTGGTTGTTGAGTGTTTTCCACGCTCTTGTTATTTTATTTGCGGAAACTTTAATATTGTTAATATTCGCACCATCGAACATAGCAGTATATCTGCTAACTGCTCGGTCGCCTTCTTTTTTTACTGACGAAATTATTTTGCTTGTTCTTTCCATATCTTTGACAGTGACGGTGCTGGGTCGTCGGCAAAGTGCAATAATTTTTTTCGGACTCATTTTTTCCAATGTCAATGTTTTCATGCGATTTTTCCTTTCATTATTTAATAACTAGTAGTTTGGTTGTACGCTGCGCCCAGTTTCTGGGCGCAGCGCAGGGTTATGCATTTTCATCTGGCCACCCTTCCTCTTCGAGAAGTCTGAAGAATATCTTCGTCTCTTTCTCTTCCAGTCTCCTTTTGAGATCCTCCAAACATTGTCTGATCTCACCAGACGGGTCGGCGAGATTACGAGCTGCCTGCTGCAGTCGCTCGATCTGTTTTTCACGAGCGGTAGGTGTGGGGATTCCGTGCATGTGATTGCCTTTCTGGTCATCTTTGTTTTTTGCCACCAAAAAACCGCCCGAGGGCGGAGTCTTAGTGGTAGATACGACTGGCTTGGAAAAATTAATTATCTGTAATGCTTATCGATTATGTCTCATCGTGTTAACACACTGTGACACAATCATCGGGTTTACTTATTATTTAATTTCTTCAAAGCTAAATCATATCCACCGGTGCCATGATGGAGCCAATAGTTGATGCGAGAAACGGTAGTCGTTGAGACGCCAAATTCCTTAGCGGTCTCGCGGACACCTTTGCCTTCCTTGAGCTTAGAAGCAATCAAAAAGCGACGACTGGCTTCCTCGATCTCTTCGAGCGTCAGGACATCACGCAGAAAAAGAGCCATATCTTTTGGCTTATCTATCTTTGCCAAAACATCGTACAAACTCTTCGGTGCCGGCATATCTAGTTGTGGTTCAAGTTTGCGTTTCATTTTCTACTCTTCGATTATGTATCACTGTGTTAACACGATAGTACACTATCGAGTGCTGTTCTGTCAAGTGTAGAGAGCTCGTGTTAATAGATTAAATATAAAAATATACAGCTTTAGACTGTATATTTTTATATTTAATGATTTGCGATTAATGTTTTCTATGGTGTGGTGAAGAAGCCGGTGGCGGTATCGGTGTTGCCATAATTGTCAGTAGATATGACAGTGTAGTTGTAAGTCTTGCCTGCAGTCAGATTTGTCAGTGTAAGGCTATGGGAAGTTGTCTTGATGCTATCTGATTTGGTAACTGACGGCAATGTCCCTGTTGAGTAGGTGATACTGCTGTTAGCAGCTAGGTTTGTCGTCCAGGTGATCGTTGCTGACGGTGGAGTGCCAGTATTTGATTTTGCCAACAGTCCAGAGACATCCAGACTTAGAGTGGCAATTGTAATATTTATATCAGCACTTGCAGTCATCGCGTTCACATCAGAAATTTGGGCAGTCAATTTGTGAGTACCAGCGCTGATGGAGTTGAAATCATATTTCAAGGTATAGGGATCTGAAGTGGTCTGTCCTATCTGAACATCATCAATAAAGTACGTTATATTGGCGATGCCGTTTGGCGCAATAGCGGTGACAGTGATGATGGTGCTACCAGTCACAGTTGCTTTGTCGGCTGGGCTGACAAAGTGAATTGTTGGAGACATGGCGGCTACATCACATTGACCAGTCGGGATAGTGGTGGCGAGCCCGTTGGCCTCAGCCCAGGCTCGGACAGGGTTTTCCCAGTTTGGATTACTTGGCTTTTCTGAATGAAGATCGGCAAAAACCTTTGTTTCTATTAATGCAGTATTTGTACCGTCTGGGGCGATGAGGTTGGTGCCCTTGCAGACGGTAACCTGTTTGTAGATATTTTCCTTTTCTTTTGGTACCTGCCAGGTAGCGAAGATGTCTGTCGTTGTTGCGGTTGCATGTTCATCTGGTAATTTATTGGAATATCTCTCGACAGTTATTGTCTGAATGCCATCCGGTTTGGCAAATTCTTCGGCCGCCGTGCCAGCCAAAGCCTTGGTCATAAATTCATGAAAAATTGGTGCAGCTAGGGTGGCACCAAAGCCATTTTTTTTCATCGCTTTATTGTTACTATTGCCAGTCCAGACGGAAACAGCGAGGGATGGAGTATAGCCATCAGTCCAGGCGTCTTTGAAATCAGAAGTTGTTCCTGTCTTGGCAGCTACTGGACGTTCTTTTAGAAATAATCCACTGCGAGAACCAAAGACTGGGGTTCTTGCAGCGTTGTCAGAGAGTATGCTGGACATTTCATAAGCAATTTGGGGATCGAGGACCTGTTTGCCTGACGGATGATCTTTATCAAAATCGTAAAGAGTCTTACCACTCGAATCGGTTACCTTGAGAAATGGTGTGGTTTCGTTGTGTGTGCCTGCGTTGGCAAAAGTTGAGTAGGCACTTGCCATCTCAAGTGGTGAAACTTCACCGACTCCGAGGACGAGTGAAAGGCCATAGCGATCGCGCTGGGTTAGCGAAGTAATTCCCATATCTTTGGCTGTTTTCAGTGCTTCATCGATGCCAGCGAGTCCAAGCACCTTGACTGCCGGAATATTGAGGGATTGAGCCAAGGCATCACGGACAGTGACTGGACCACGGTTTTTGCCATCATCATCTTGAGGAATATAAGGTGGTGTGCCGCCAAAATTGGTCGTGAAGTCATAAAGAATTCTTGATGGTGAGAAGTCTGACTGCTTGAAGGCGGTGGCATAAACGATCGGCTTGAACGACGAACCTGGCTGACGGCCAGCATCAGCGACGTTGAAGTTACCGTCAATTGCAGTGTCAAAATAATCAGCCGATCCAACCATTGCTAAAATCTGTCCGGTTTTGGGGTCGACAGCGACGAGGGCACCGTTGCTGGCGCCATACTTAATAAGTTTTGGGACACCGTTAGTAATGGCTTCTTCGGCAATTTGTTGTTTATCCCAATCAAGCGAGGTGACAATTTTCAGTCCCTGACTCTGAATTGCTGATTCACCATATTCATTTACTGCTTGCTGGAGAACGTACATTGAGAAATGTGGAGCCAATATCGGGTCGCGGCGGGCTTGGAGTAATTGTCCGACTGTCGTCGTATCTTCGGTTTTGGCAGCATCGGCTTCGGCTTTGGTGATTTTTTTGTGCTTAACCATCTGGTTTAGAACGTAATTTTTCCTGCCGACCAGATCGTCAAGGTGAGTACCATATGGAGAATAATAAGTTGGGGCCTGTGGAATTGCGGCCAGAGTAGCCGATTCTGCCAAGCCAAGATCCTTGGCTGAAACGCCGTAATAAGATTGGGCAGCTGCTTCTATCCCGCCGTTTGCATTTCCGTAGGGGATTTCATTTAAGTACATTGTCAGGATTTCATCTTTGCTGTACATAAATTCGAGTTCAATCGAGATAATCGCTTCCTTGATCTTGCGGGAGATTGAACGGTCTGGCGTCAAGAAAGAATTTTTCACGTATTGCTGTGTGATCGTCGAGCCACCGCGTAGTGTATTAGTTTTGCCTATTAGTTTACTGCCGATTGCTTTTAATATTTCGATTGGCTCGATGCCATGGTTGTTGTAAAAGCCTGGATCTTCTGTCGCAATAGTTGCATCCTTGAGGGTCTGGGATATCTGGTCGGATTTGACAATGGTTCGTTTCTCGTTGCCTGTTTGGTACAATAAAACCTTGCCAGTCCGATCATATATTTTCGTTGACTGGGCCATCTGTTGCTGGGCGATTTTTTCTGGGGTAGGCAAATCTTTCGCAAACCAGGCAAATGTAACCGCTGTTACCAAGATAAAAGCCAAAACGACGTAGCCGCAAACGATGAATACTTTTTTCCAGGAGATTTTCTTGCGCTTTTTAGTGGGGCGCGGGTTCCTGGTCATATCAAACTTGAATCGCTTTTTTACAGAATTGAACCGTTTTTTTAAGCCGCTCAAATTGAATTTCATAAGATTGTCCTTTCTTTACATTATACGCGCGGATTGGTAGTATGTAAATACAAAACGGCTCTATTTTAAAGTTAATTACCAATTTTGTCAATCTAAAAACGGATCAAAATGAACAAAGATTTTTTTGAAAGAGGAATTGAGGAAATAATTGTCCAATCTTCATTTGAGGAAAAACTGAAGAGCAAAAAGCCCCTGCGTATCAAAATGGGTTTTGATCCAACTCGTCCAGATATCCATCTGGGTCATGCTGTTGGTTTGTGGAAACTAAAAGAACTCCAAGATGCCGGTCATAAGATAATTTTTCTAGTTGGTGATTACACGACAAAGATTGGTGATCCTAGTGGAAGAAATTCGACTCGTCCTGTTTTAACTGATGCTGAAATCGAGCAAAACGCTAGAACATATTTTGATCAGGTCGGGAAAATTCTAAATGTTAAAAAAGCCGAGATCAGGGCAAATTCTGAGTGGTTTGCAAAGATGAGTTTTGGCGACATTTTACAGCTGGTCGGTAAATTCACTGCAGCACAGATTTTGGAGCGCGATGATTTTGCCAAGAGACTTGATATGGGCAATGATATCAGTTTGCATGAATTACTCTATCCTGTGATGCAAGCTTATGATTCAGTAATGCTTCGGGCGGATGTCGAGTTTGGCGGAACAGACCAAAAGTTCAATTTACTTGCTGGACGAGATTTACAGAAAAAGATGGGTCAAGCTCCGCAAAATGTTGTCATGGTTAAATTACTGGTAGGTCTAGATGGCAAAGAAAAGATGAGTAAGTCTGCTGATAATTATATTTCGATAACGGAAGAATCTGATCAGATGTTTGGTAAGATAATGTCAATTCCCGATGGTTTAATAATAGATTATTTTAGTCTTTGTACTTTATTGTCGGATAAGGAAATAGAAAAAGTTGGCAATAATCTTAGGAACGGTGCAAATCCGAGAGATATAAAATTACTGTTAGCAGAAGAAATTGTCACACTTTATCATACAAAAAAAGAGTCCTTGGGGGCTAAAAAAGAGTTTTTGAATCGTTTTTCAAAAAAAGAACTGCCAACCGACATTCCAGAAATTTCGATTCCAGAAAAAAATATTGATATTTTGACATTTGTGACGTTGGCTGATGAATCACTCTCCAAATCTGATGCTAGGCGGGTTATCGAACAGGGTGGTGTTAAAATTGATGGAACTAAAATTACTGATCCTTTGGTAGAAATCGGGATTAAAAAAGGACTGGTAATTCAGATTGGCAAGCTCAAAGTGTATAAAGTTAAAAAGTAGAAAGTTAATAAAAGTTGATGAAATCTGAACTGCTTAAGAAAATAATAAGCGCTGTCAAATCAGCTGAGTATAATCCCCCGTCTGATTTTTCGGTGACAGAAGCGCCAAAGCCGGAGATTGGTGATTTTGCGACGAATGTGGCGATGATTATTGCTGGTCAAATAAAGGACAATCCGAGGGAAATTGCAAACAAAATCAAGATTGAATTAGAAAAGTATGACGATATCATAAAAGTAGAAGTTGCCGGTCCGGGATTCATCAATATTAAATTGGAACTACAAGTCTATTTTGATGAATTAGCCAAGATCGTGGAACAAAAAGAACAATATGGACGGTCTGAAATTGGTGCTGGTAAAAAGATCAACGTCGAATACGTTTCAGCCAATCCGACCGGACCACTCCACATCGGGAATGCCAGAAGCGGACCAATTGGGGAGGCGATTGCCAACCTTTTTATGTTCTTGGGTTATGACACGACGAAGGAATTTTACATCAACGACATTGGTGTCCAGATCGGTCGTTTCGGTCAGTCACTTTATCATTGGTATGAGATCAAAGATAATGTGGATGTGAAGTTTCCTGAGGAAGGCTACCCTGGTCCGTATATCAAAGAAACATCAGAAGTAATTCAATTGAAATTTGACGACGAAATTTCAAAAATATCGGACAGAGAAGAACTGATTAAATTTTTTGCTAAAGTCGGTTTAGATATTATGGTGGAAAAGATTCGTGATGACCTGAAATTTGCCGGTATGAAAATCGATGTTTGGAGTTATGAAAGCAAGATAGCTGAGGCGGGTAAGTCGGCTGCGGTTATTGAGAGACTCAGAGAATCCGGAAACACCATCGAAAAAGAAGGAGCAGTTTGGTTTAAACAGCCCGATGATCCAGAGCTGGCTGACAAAGAAGCAGTATTGGTCAAAAGTGACGAGAATCATTCGGTGACATATTTCGCCAATGACTTGGCGTACCATTTAGACAAGATAGAACGTGGGGCGACAAAAATGATTGATGTCTGGGGCGCCAACCATTTCGGTCATATCCCGCGGATGAGAGCAGCTCTTAAAGCGCTCGGCCAACCCGATGCCCTAGAAATAGTTCTTTATCAATATGTCCGTTTAAAAAAATCAGGTCAAGCAGCTAGTATGGGCAAGCGGCTCGGAAACTTTATCAGCCTTCGAGAGGTGATAGAGGCCGGAGTTGTTCCTGATGCTTTTAAATATTTTATTCTCTCGCAAAACCCCAACACGCCTTTTGATTTTGATTTGGAACTCGCCGCCGATACTTCGGAAAAAAATCCAGTTTTCTATATTAAATACGCTCACGCCCGCATTTGTTCGATCTTGGAAAAAAGCAGGGGAGAGGGAACAGGCGACGGGACACCAGCCGATTATTCGGTATTAAATAATGCAAAGGAAATTGCTCTTATAAAAGAGCTGATCAAGTTTCCGGAATTAATCGAAGAAATTTCAACAAATTTTCAAATTCAAGCACTCCCCCATTTTGCTTACAAAATTGCCGGTCTCTTCCACGACTTTTATGGCAGTTGTCGAGTCATTGGCGCAGAGACGAAACAACTCAAGCAGGCTCGTCTCTTTCTCATCAGAGCAACAAAATATGTTTTGAAAAATGCACTTAATATTCTCAGTATCGACGCGCCAGAGAAAATGTAATAGAAGACAAGTCAAAAGTTATAGATCAAAAGTTAAAATTATTAAGTTTTTCTAATTGTGTTTATGCGGTTTTTAGCTTTTGTTCAAGAATTAAAATTCTTTTTTTCAGTTTTTCAATCTCAGACAAAGCCAGACCGGTATCTTCGTCTGTTCTTTTTTCAATCAAATCGAGACGATGATTTATCTTTGCAATCTCATTCCACAACCTTTCAAAATTAGCACGTGTCTCACTTCGAAATGCGTTGAATTCTTGACGCAAACCATTCATATTAAATTCAACACCATCAAGACGCTTGTCGACACCATCAAGACGCTTGTCGACACCATCAAGACGCTTGTCGACACCATCAAGACGCTTGTCGACACCATCAAATCGGTCGGAAAACTGGTCAGACATCTTCTGAAAACCGTTGGCGACCATAGCCGCCAAATCATCAAGTGTAATTTGTTGTTCTTTTTTGGTCATAAGATTAATGTAACGAAATTTGTGACATAAAACAATATTATAAGCCCCCCTCATATATTTTACCGTCTGCCAGACCCCAGATTTTTTGCAGTTTGGCGTCGACGACGAAACTATCAAGCTTGACACCGTCAAAAACATATTGAGTGTTAAATTCACCCGATTTATCGAATTTGATGATGCGATTGTTTTTCTTATCGAGAACAAAAAGACTATTCGTGGTGTCGCTGGTGAAGATCTGATCAGGTGTGCCGATGGTGTTTTGTGGCGGGGGGATGTTGCGGACAGCAAAATCAGACTGATAAGCGCCTTTGACAAATTTGACGATTGTTCCATCTGCTTTCAGAATAAAAATATTACCATCAATTGCAATATCGCGCGCGTCTTTCAGACTGACTGTCCGAGTGTCGGTATAGTCAGTTGCTGTCGAATAAACCCCACTCGAAAGAGTGTATTTCCAGACAGTGCCGACAGTGCTATCAAGAAGATAGATATTACCTGAGTATGTGCCGAGAGCGTTCGCGCTTTTCCAGCTGCCGTCAGCGTTGGTCAGTGTGCTAACAATATTTTTACTGATATCGAAAGAGAGCATCTTACCACCACTTGTTTCAAAAAATATTGCGTTGGCCGATTCGGAATAATGAACTCCGGTCGATTTTCCAGTGTCTGTGCCGAGAGATCCAACTAGTTTTGGCTGCTCATCGCGAGTGTCAACCATATAAATTTTATTGTCTGAGTTGACACCATAAATTGCTGTGCCGGCTAGTACAATTTTGTTAATATTTGAAGTCAAAGGATAATTCGTCGCTGTATAAAAACGAACCGTCTTTGTCTTGTCGTCAACAATTAGGTTGATTTGTTTGATCAGAGCACTAGCTTTGTCCGAATTTGTCTTGTCTTCTTTTGCCGTCTCTGCTAAATCTCTCGCCTGATAAAATTTGTCTAGACTGTTACTGCCGGAAGCAAGATCTGATTTTGCCTTAATAAAAAGGTCTGTTGCTTTGTCATATGAACTAGCGACCTCGACCTGATGGGCGGCTTTGTCTTTATTGTTATTGTTGTTAATCTTTATCTTTGTGTAGCTGACAATTAAAATTAATAAAATAATGATGCTTATTAAATAGCGCCTGTTTTTTGCCGCAAAGAGAGACTTTAGTATGGGTCCGACATTGCTGGTAAAGTTTTGCCAATATTTGGCGAACGGTGAAAGTTCCTTTTCATTCTTGTGGTAAGGGACAGCCTTGATCTTCAGTCGTGAGGGATTGTCGCGGCCGTAACTCAATTCGGTTATTTTGTGTTGACCAGATTTCAAACTTCGGCTAATTTTTTCTTTGCCTGATTTGAACAGTCGCTTGCTTTTTGGTTCGACTTTTTCTCGCCAGCTTTTATGCCATTTATTTGCAAGTTTGTTGCCAACGGCAGATGAATCTCGCCAAATTTCCTGTGTTTCAATTCTAATTTTATTCCAAACTGGAATTATCTTTTTCGAGGCTGATTTTAATGCTGAATCTTCAATCTCATCAAGGTAGATGGTTTCTTGATTTTGACCCTGAGACGGCTCTTCTAAAGCAGAGAGAAAAATCGCGCCGATGCCGTCAGGGTGAGTTCGTCGAAGATAGCGCTTCAGCTCGAGTGCAGATATACCAGCAGTTTCCATCTGGGCTATAGTACGCAGACGATCGACCGAAATTCGATTGAAGAGCTCACTACTGCCAAAAACTATCTGATCACCGGCAAGGATTGAGCCGGAAGTAATATCAGTAAAAGTTCGGCTGGGTGGTAGAGATAAGTTTGGGTCGGGCGACTCGGTCAGACCGGAAATTTTATTTTTACGAAATATATAGCCGATGACATTGCCAGCCTGTGAGATCAATATCTCATTTTGGTCGATCAAACCGATAACGGCATTTAGTTTACCCACCCAGACGTTGTCGGATGTTTGGGAAAGTTTACCAAGAGCTTGGTTGATCTCAGAGAGCGTATCTTCGTACAGATCAGCTGATAATCTTTCTGTACCTTTGGCTTTGCTGTGGAGAACTGAGAGCACCTTTTTCGTCACAGCGCTGTTTTGAGGCGATGGCAAATCAATAATGTAGAACAAAAAAGATTCAGCCTCGGTACCTCCTCCGATTTTCCCACACTCGATGAGGCGGTTGGCTGTTTTCTCTTTTGTTGACAGAATTGCTGTGCTAATAAAAATATCTTTGCTGCTCATCAGAAAATTTCCCCATTTCAGATTATTTTAGCAAAAAGTACCACTGTCGGCAAACTTCCTGTTAGAATAGTGTGATGCTGTGATATAATATAAAAGATCTTGCCGGAATCATAAATTGGCCCATAATTAGATTGCATTTGGTGACTAAAATTTATCTCGGCTGTGGTCGAGATGTGCAGTCACCGCCTTGGTCATCTTTCGACCAATTTATCTCCGGCAAGATCTTTTTTTGTGGCGATATTTTTGATTACTTTCTCATATAATTTTAGCATCTCGCCAAAAGCGCGGTCCATCTGATGTGGAGTGGCGATCTTGATGGACTCTTTGCCCATCCTTGTTGCTAATTTGTGATTGCGCAAGATTTTAGAGATACGAGCCGCAAGCTGATCGCTTCTGCCCGGCGTGAAAAGGTAGCCATTTTTGCCATTGTGGGCCAGTTCGGGCAGGGCTCCGGCACGAGCTGCAACTATCGGTATGCCGGCCGACATTGCTTCAAGTGTAACAAGGCTTTGTGTCTCAATTGTAGATGGGATGGCAAAAAGAGTTGCACATTTATATAAGTTAACAAAATCAGACGAGTTGTGTTCGATAAAACCAATAAATGTGACATGAGAATCAATATTTAGATCGGCAACAAGTGATTTCATGCGTTCCAGTTCTCCACCAGTGCCAGCAATTATGAAGTGGGCATCAACTTTTTTGAGTATTGTCGGGATTGCTCGGACCAAGACTTCTATGCTCTTGTCTTTATCGACGCGACCAAGATATAAAGCAGTTGGCTTTTCTGGTAAATTAAATTTTTTTCGGGTTTCATCTAGTTGCTTCTCTGATGTGTGTTCGAGGAATTTTTCCATTTTTATACCATTTGAGACAGCGTAAACTGGAGTTTTGACACCCCAATCGACAATCTGTCGACGAAAAGTTTCTGTTGGAGTCGTGACGGCGTCGCATTTATTGTAGAAGAGGACAAGATATTCGACTAAAGTAGCTCGGAAAAGGGGGATAAAGGGGCTGAGTGCTTTTAGATACGACATGGCGTATTCGAGTGAAAAGTGATTTGTGATGATGACTGGGATGCCAAGTTTTTTGCCGACCCTTCGCAATGCCTGGCCGATCGTTGCCGGATCCTGAAGATGAATAATGACAGGTCTTATCTCCTGAACTAGTTTTTCAACCTCTGCATCGGAAACAAAGGTGACACGATAGCCATGACGGAAGGGATTGGTAATTGATTTCAGGCGGTATACTTTGTATTTCGGAAAATCCTTGTCTAGGGTTGTTTCGTGTGTTTCTCCGGGAGTCAAGACAAAAGCCTCATGGCCAGCTTTGGTCAAATTTTCGGCGAGATTTACAGTCGCGGTAGCAACGCCAGAGACATTTGGTGGAAATGATTCACTACTAAGAATAACTTTCATATTTAATATGTTATCAAAGTTTTTAGAAAGAATAAACTAAGCTTTTTTCCAGCCTTCACAATTTTATTATTTTGCGATACGCTCAGATCAAGTTTTCAGGGTGTGGCTTAGTTGGCCCACCTTCGCTGAAGCTACGGTGGAAAAGTGCCGCGCAAAATAATTTCGGGGAGTAGCACAGTTGGTAGTGCGCATGGCTGGGGGTCATGAGGTCGCCCGTTCAAGTCGGGTCTCCCCGACCAATCTTCAGAAAAGTGGCTCAAACTCTGGTATTGAAATTTTTGATTTTTTATATTATCGTTAGTGTTAATGACCAAGAAGAATATAGTTATTAACTCGATTATTATTTCTGCCTTTTGGCGGTGATTTTCTAGTTAATAATAATTAGCTTGATAAATACTACCGCCGACGAGGCGGTTTTTGTTTTTGTCTTGCGGTTCGGGTTTGAAAATCTGAGTCGCAAAAACCAAAATAAAAGGGGTTGCACAATGCTAGGGCCACAGGAAACCTTGTTGTGTCTGCAAGACACGCTTGGAATCACGTTGTCAATTGTCGTTCATCTGTCGTGGGAGCAGAGCGGCAAAGTCTGGCCAGCGCTCTTCGAATTCAATCTTGATGGCGGAAGCGAAGTTGTTGGGTGCTGTCACAATGGGTCGACCACTAAGAGTGGCGCCACATTGACAATCTCAGCTGACGAGTTGAGGATCCGTCATCAAGACAGCTGTCAGACGCTAGTGCTCGTTCCTGAAGGCGATAGGTGGGTGCTTAAATCCCAGAGTGGGGCTGTTTGTACCTACCAGATAGTGCGAGTCTTCATGTGGGAGTAGTAGTGCGGTTCTGTACAGTCTGGGCTACGGCCCAAAAGTATCGCGGGGGGATGAGTCTGACGACTTGTCCCTCCGGAAAGGATACCTATTATTAATATTTTAATAATCAAAAAATGAGCCGGTAGGCTCTTTTATATTGAAAATTTTGGTTGTGCCATCTGTAGCCAGAGGAGGACAAAAGACGGTCGGGGATGCGGAACCCTGAAGCAGAACTAGTTCGCTTCAGGGCAAGTTTGAACCCACGACCTTCCTCCTTCGCTAAAGCTACGGAGGACAGGCAGCGTTATTCGCCCCGTACTTACAATAATCAGTGGTCGGGGATGGCAGACTTGAACTGCCAATCTCACGAACCCGAATCGTGCGCCTTACCAATTAGGCCAATCCCCGAATATTTAGTACAGGGCGAACGCTATGCGCGGACTTTATCCCGATGAATATCGGGAAGACTGCTTGCCCCGCGTAGCCCTGTCTGCCGACAGGCAGGCTTTGGCAAAGTGGGGCGCTAATCTCCGATATAAACTAATAAACCACAATTACCGCTTTTTTACAATTTTTCTTTTTATCGGCTCTCAGAGCAAATAAGATTATTCAGTCGTTATTTTTGACTTGAATTAGTTCTCAGATGTTTTACAATTAAAGTGTTTAGGAGATTGAAAAAATTGACATAAGCTAATATAAAAGTCGTATCAGACTAGAAAGGAGCAAAATGCTTTGGGGAATGCAATGGTACTGGTGGCTGCTCATCATCATCGTTCTGATCCTTCTCGTGCGTTGGCTCGGCTCGTCAAAAAACGAGTAATCCAAGTATACAAAAACTGCCTCGAAGATCTTGGGCAGTTTTTGTATTTAGTCAAGAAAAATGTTATAAATATCGGGAAGAAAAGACAGTGTCTTTACTGTTCCTAATTCCTAATTTCTAATTCTATATTGCCCTCATAGCTCAGTGGATAGAGCGCACGGTTCCGGTCCGTGAAGTCGGAGGTTCGATTCCTCTTGAGGGTACCATTTTCAAACTATACGAAGCATTTTTGCTAGATGAGTGAATTAAATTGATTGCTCCAAGTGATGTTTTTGTTAATCAACTAGCTCTCTCTTGTATAATACGGATAGCCTTTGCGATCCATTGGTCTGCTGTCATGTCGAATTTCAGCGCTCAATCTAGGTGCGGTTTCTTGATAATTCCCCAACAATTTGTATGCGGCAGCGCTACGTAAATCTTTAATGCCCGGCAGAATCAAAGGTTTAATTTTTTCCTCATCTCCCAAAGCTTCATATTGTCGGTGTATTTCGGCTTCTTCATCGGCTGTGACTTCACCTCCAATAATGTCGAGCGCTGCTTTGATATCCATCAATTGATCATGAGTTGTTTGCTTATCACCCAGCATATCGTCCATGAGATCAAGTAAATTATCAGGAAATATGTATGGTTCATGATCAGGCTCTTCAGCTTCTCGACTGAGAAGTTTGTCAACGCCAATCCTTTGTATGCCAGTAATTCTGAGCAAATAAACCTTAAATTCCATTTCTTCGCGAAGTTTTTTGTCTTCAGGGTCTTCTTCTTTCTCGACCGTTGTCTCTGCTGTTGATGGTGTAGCTTCGGAAGTAGCGTTATTTAATTTATCTGAACCTATCAGAGGCGATGTGCCTGGTTCGACTTTTTCGCCAACTCTTGCGGCATCATCTCTATCGGATTCCGTAAGCATCTCATCTGGTCCAGCACTAAGTGTTTCAGAAGTCATAAGCCTCCTTATATTTTTTCTAATCTACTTAAAATATATTAGTGTTAAACAATAATGTCAACACATAATATTATTGGTTCTAATCAGTGAATAAAGGCCTATTTTCCGAGTCGGCGTTGGCGAGTGCTGTATTCTTCTATTGCCTTGTCAAATTCTTTTTTGCTGAAATCAGGCCAGGCTAAGACCGGAAAATAAAGCTCGGAGTAGGCTGACTGCCAAAGCAGGAAATTTGACAGACGTTTTTCACCAGAAGTGCGAATAACGAGGTCTGGGTCAGCGATTCCAGCAGTATCAAGATTGTCACTGATGACTTTTTCGTCAATTTCCTCAGGGGTATATTTTTTTGTCACAATTTTCTGGATTGCGCGCTTAAGCTCATCATGGCCACCGTAATTAATCGCCAATTGCACGACCAGTCCGACATTGTCTTTTGTCATTTCAATGCCAGATTTGAGCTTGGAAGCACATTCTTCGTTCAGACGGCTGATGTCACCGAGGTGCCGCAATTTGATCCCCATCTCATTTAATTTTGCCATCTTTTTGTCAAAAAAGAGGACAAAAAGGCTCATGAGATAGTCAACCTCTTTGCGGGCTCGATTCCAATTTTCGGTGGAAAAGGCGTAGAAGGTGATCACTTTGACACCCATCTTCTGGGCGTGTGAGATTATTTCATATGTCCGATCAAAGCCTTTTTTGTGTCCGAGCAATGTCGGCAAACCTTTTGATTTCGCCCAGCGGCGATTGCCGTCTGGAACAATAGCGATATGTTGAGGGATTTCCATATTTTCCTGTTTTTATTTACCAATTGATTATAGCGACAATTAGTTGTGGCGACAAGAGGTGAAAATGTTTTGGACATTTGCTGATTTATCAACTGAAATAAATAAAATTTAGCTATCTAGCCTTGAATAGTTGCCCTACCTTGGTATAATATTTCTGTCATTAATTTGGTGATTATGAAAAACGTAATTGTGATAAAAAATTTGGTCAAACAATACGGAGAGTTGGTTGCGGTCAACGGTATTTCATTCGAGGTCAAACAGGGAGAAATCTTTGGCTTGCTTGGAGAAAATGGTGCCGGCAAGACAACAACACTAGAAATTATCGAAGGTTTGCGCTTGGCAACTTCCGGCAGTATTAAAGTACTGGGTTACACCATGACAAAGGGATGTCAACAGCCATCACTATTCCGATGATGTTTTTTCCGATCGATTCCTTGCCGAAATGGCTCTATAATATCGTTCAAATATTGCCGTTATCACCGTTACCTCGGATTATGCGGTCGGTTTCACTACTTGGTGGTAGAATTTTAGATAATCTAATCCATGTGTGGATCGCCCTTGGCTGGATTGTAGTGATATTAATTCTAACCATCTGGCGGTTTGGGTTGAGCAAAGAATAATATAGTTTATAAAGTTAAAAAGTTTGTAAAGTTAAAAAGTTTGTAAAGTTTATAAAGTCATAAAGTTTATCAAGTTTGTAAAGTCATAATCTTAATAAAGCGGAAGGAACACACAATGAAATTTAGTGAAGATGTTGCCAAGGAAATTGGCGAAAAATTGGGAATTACGTGGGATAAATTTGACGTTGATCAGTTTCGCCGTGGTATGGATGTCGAGCTGGAGCACGGCAAGGTCGATCCGGAGACGGACGTTTCTGGCGATGATCCGCTGACAACTGGTAAAATTGCTCTAGCACATCTGAACGAATTTCCTGATTACTATACCCGCCTCGAAGCGATGGAGGAGGAGGCAGAAGAGTACTGGGAGAGTAAAGAGTAAAAGTATATAGTATAGAGTTATAAAGTATATTGTAAAAAATTAGCCCCTTCCAGGGCTAATTTTTTATTCATGGTAATTATTTCAAGGTCAGCCCCCTGCTTGTTACGGTTTCAAATTCACAGTCAATATTACAAAAAGTAATAAATAATATTATTAATTTGTCTATGATTTTCCACGATCGTGAATATTTGTAGACAAATACTTAGTTTTTTTACTGAACATAAAAGATAAAGTTTGATATAATTAAGTTGAGGACAAAACAAAGAATTGAAATAGCTAAATAGTATTGAGGTCAAAATGCTAGTATTTGCCGGGATCGTGCCGCATCCGCCGATTATCGTACCGGAGGTCGGCAAGGAAGACACCAAAAAAACAGTAACGACTATTTCTGCTTATCAAAAATTGGCGGGGGAATTGGCGGCGGCTGAGCCGGACACAATTATCATCATCTCGCCGCATATGATTCATTATCCGCACTTATTTACAGTGTGCGGGATGTCAGAGCTTTTTGGCTCTTTCGCTGCTTTTGAAGCGCCGGAGATCAATTGGCGTGGTCACAACAATCTTGAATTGGCCGGAGAAATTGTCGATAAAGCTGAGAGCGAGGGTCTGCCGACAATTTTGTACAACAACGGTGATGGTCAGTACGAAGTTGACCATGGCGTTCTGGTGCCAATTCATTTTCTGATGCCTGCGCTCGATTATCCAGCCAAGATTTTGCCACTGAGTTACTCTTATGCTAGCCAGAGTGAACACTGCTCTTTTGGCCAGATCATTTCCGAGGTGATCGAACGTCATGACGATGAAAGAGTTGCTGTCATCGCTTCTGGTGATCTGAGCCACAGGCTGATTGGCAGTGCTTCTGCTGAAGGAAAAGCTTTTGACAACGAAATATTATCTCTGATCAAGAAGGGTGATGAGTATTCTATTATGAATATGTCTGATGAGATGCTGGAGAAAGTTGGTGAGTGTGGCTACCGTTCAATACTGATTTTGCTTGGGGTTTTGTCTGGTCTGGATTATAAGCCTGAAGTCTACTCGTACGAAGGACCATTTGGTGTTGGCTATGCCGTGGTGAATATGAATGTCAACGACACAAATTGACCTAATTATTCTAATTTCTAATTGACCTAAATAAATCCCAAACGCCAACTACCCAAGCTTAGAAATTGGTTTTTTGGGAATTTTTTTAGAGCAATTAAGCTAATTAGAGCAATTAGAAACTACCTCGTTTTAGCGGAAAAATAATTGAGTTATCTGACTGCCGGCGATGAATCTGATGACCGGCTCAGCAAGAGCGAAAATTATCGAGGTGCTGGAAAAATAATCAAGGAGAATCAATCCGATCAGCAGATATGGTCCGAGGAATTGATATTGGTATTTTGCACTATCGGAGAGAAAATATTCGACGACATGTGAGCCATCAAGTGGGGGAATCGGCAGGAGATTAAATACGGCTAGAATTACATCGAGTAAAACCATTACACTAAGAAAAACGATCAATGTCGACGCTCCTGCTGCCTGGTTGCTAGCAAGCAAACTTCTCAGAGGAATGGCACAAGCAAGAGCTAAAATTAAATTTGTGGTGATTCCAGCCAAGGCAACTAAAATCTCATCGCTTTTTTTGGAAAAGTATCTGGGGTTGATTGGCACAGGTTTGCCCCAGCCAAAGCCAACCAGAAGCAAAAAGACTGTTCCCATCGGATCGAGGTGGGCGATAGGATTGAGCGTCAGCCGTCCATCAAGTTTTGCAGTCGGGTCACCGAGCTTGGTTGCTACCAAGGCGTGAGCATATTCGTGAACTGTCAAGCAAATCAGCAGTGCGACAATAAAGATTATAGCGAATGTCGCGTTGCTACCGAAAAGACCCAAAATTAACATAAATAACTTTCATTTAATAAAATTGACGAAATGGTAGTAGCTGCTCACTTGGCTACATCTGTCATTCCCGCCCCGTATCAGAGTACGGGGTAAACTCCGGTGGGAATCCAGGTAGCACAATCGTAACCAAACTTTCTGGATCCCCGGGCTTCACTCTCAAGCTACATCGCTGAACCCGAGGATGACAGATATGAGTGAGTGGTTACAAACAGGTGACGTTGATTAATAAAACAAAATCTGTTAGAATATATTCCTGTTAGACATAATTATAGCAAATTTATCAGATCGGAGTAAACCAAATGGCCCGATGTCAAATCTGCTCCAAGAGCAAAACAGCTGGAAACGCTGTATCACATTCACAAATTCACACTAAGCGACAATTCAAACCAAACCTGCAAAAAGTCAGCGGTCTGGTTATTTGTACTCGTTGTCTCAAATCGGTGAAAAAGATTGCTTCAAGTGCTGAGGCTCAGCCGGTAT
This sequence comes from Candidatus Berkelbacteria bacterium CG10_big_fil_rev_8_21_14_0_10_43_13, assembly GCA_002773985.1. Lineage (GTDB taxonomy): Bacteria > Patescibacteriota > UBA1384 > XYA2-FULL-43-10 > 1-14-0-10-43-13 > 1-14-0-10-43-13. The sequence goes on along the minus strand of PEZW01000009.1, from coordinate 44,226 downwards.
CGGCCGAAAAATAAAAAAATAGTGTCTTTTGCAGATTATCTGTAATTTGGGACGCTATTTTTTTATTTCTACTACAGTACTATATGGTACTGTAGTTTGTGCTAAAACAAAAAAACACAGACCTGTTTTTGTTGAAAATGCCGTTAATTTTCTGGAACCGTCTCGCCGGCGGCGATGAGGGCGTTATTGCGTTTGATTAGCTCCTTTTTGTAGCACTCCTCGCACAAAATATCGTCCGTCGTCAGTTCAAACGGCACCTCGTTTTTCTTCTTGCAAATACGACATTTCGCCCACCACATAGGATGTTTTTCGCGAAGTTTATCACGATTTTTAGCAGTGCAGATCTTGCACCGTTTGGGCAAATTTTTCAGTCCTTTTTCGATAAAAAATTTTTGTTCACCAGCTGTCCAGATGAATTTATTACCGCAGTCAACGCAGATGAGCGATTTGTCCTCGAGATCTTCGATATTTACTTTTGTCATAATATCTCCACTCAAATTCTAATTATTACCAGTGTTGTACAATTCGACGTTAGGCGTCATTCTGAGGCTACGAAGAATCCGTTCGATTTCACTCCAGCCTTCGTTAAAGTCTTCAATTACACTCAGACCATGAGCGCAAGTCGAATGGCTACGGCCGGCCGGCAGGACAGGGCTCTTAGATCCTTCGCCTCCAAGCTAGATCGGCTCTCATTCGAGTCTGAGCGACGAGGTCGCTAGACCTCAGAGTCGAAGACAGGATGACAATTATACAACAGTGGTAAGAATTAAGAATTAAGAATTGTTATCTTCATTCTACTATCTGTCTGTGTATTGTCAATTCAGATTGGCTTTGCTACATTATGCTTATGGGTTTGACCGCAAAAATCAATCTAGAGAAAAGTCAGTCACATGCCTACTTGCTTATCGGGGCGGATGATCTGGAAATCGAGCCAGCGATCGAGCGAATTATTGAGAAATCTGGAGCAATCTCCTTGGACGTAATTCGCATTCGAGAGGAAGAAGACTCGGCTAGTCGTGGCAAAGAGATCAAGGTTGAGTTTGTCAAAGAGTTTATTCATCAGATTTTACTTTCTCCTTATGGGCCAACGCGGATTGGAATTTTGGAAAATTGCGAAAGACTAAATTCCTCATCGGCCAATATTTTGCTTAAAGTACTAGAGGAACCGCCAAAAAATGTCATCTTGATTTTGAGAGCAAAGTCTGAGAATGTCTTGGCAACGATTCGGTCAAGATGTCGCGTTTACAAGAGTACTGACAGTCAAGCCGAACTAGGGGATTCGTCTGATCTAGATCAATTATTGACTGGAAATCTGGCAACCTCATTTAAATCAATCGAAAAACTTGTCAAAGAAGGCGGCACAGAGACTTTTCTCAACAACTATTTATTAGTGGCTGAAAAGGAAATGGTGGCGACAACCGATACAGGATCAGAGCAGTTAGTTCAGGCTATCGTCAAAGCGCAGAAAAGAATAAAAAGAAATGTAAATCCGAGATTGGTTTTGGAAAATTTAATTATTTTGGGGCAAAGTTTGAGAGTAAAAAAGACTTAATGTTAGGAAATGATGGAAAAAAAAGCAGAAAAATATTATTTGAAAGCGCGCAGCGATAGCAAAATATACGATTTTGAAAGTGTCAACTTTGATCTGGAGACTGGTGACCAGGTCATATTTGAAAATGAGATTTGTCAGGAGATCGGAACGGTAATTTCTAGCGCTGTTCTGAAAGAGGCCAAAGTGAGTGATAAGGGATTAGACAAAGCTGAAATAATTCGGCGTCTGTCTGAGCGTGATACGACAGTTGATTTAGAGAGAAAAGTCGAAGCAGCTAGTGATTTACCGAAATGCCGGGAAATTATCGAGAAGCATGACTTGCCGATGGAACTGCTCGATGCCGACATCTCGTTCGACGGCAAAAAATTAACTTTTTACTTTTCAGCACCCGGTCGGGTTGATTTTCGCTTGATGGTTTCAGAGTTAGCAGCAAAATTTCAAAAATTAATCCGACTTCAGCAAGTTGGTGCCAGAGACCGAGCTCGTTGTGCTGGCGGTGTTGGCCGGTGTGGTGAGGAACTTTGTTGCAAGCGATTTCTCAAAGGTGATCTCGAATGTGTCACGACGGAGATGGCGGCTGATCAAAATCTGTCTCAGATGGGTGGGAATCGAGTGACTGGTTGTTGTGGAAAATTGATGTGCTGCTTGCGTTATGAGCTTGATTTCTATCGAGAACGCAAGAAAAAGATGCCGGTAATTGGCAGTATATTTCAGACCCCGAGGGGCAAGGGGATTGTCAAGAATCAAAATATCATAGAAAATAAGATTACGGTGCAGTTAGAAGACAGGACTTATCTGGAGGTAGATTGTTAATAGAAGTTTTTATAATTTTGTGTGTGGCTGGAGCGCTGTATTTACTGCTACGTCACTATCCTGATGCCAAGTCGCTAAAATTTCCTGTCAGTAGGGAAGCGCTTTCGCAATTCATCGGCCGTTTCAAATTTAAGGGCAAAAACATTCACAAGGAAATTGCTGAGGAAATTGCTCGTGGTCAGGAAGATATCATTTCGCCAAAAGAGCTTGAAGATGCGGCGGTCGGTTTTGACGAGGATCCAGAACTGGCACGGCTTTTGGTCCAAGCGGATAAACTTTGCGCTGAGGGTGATTTGCGCGGTGCAGAGGATAAAGCGATCGAAGCTATTAGTAAGAACAAAAAATGTGCCAAGGCCTATTCGCTGATTGGCAATATTGCCTCGAGTCGTGGTCAGTTTACTGAAGCTGAGGAATCATATAAGGCAGCGCTGAAATGCAACACAGACTTCGCGGAAGCATATTTTGGTCTGGGTCGCATGGAGCTAAGAGAAGAAAATTACACTGAAGCAACGGAACTTTTGGCCAAGAGTGTTGCTTTGGAAAAAAATCACGCTGAATGGTACGCCGAACTTGGCAAGGCCTATATGGAGATTCGCCAATTTGCCAAAGCGGCAAAGGCCTTGAAGCGGGCGACGAGTTTGGATATGAACAACAAAGAATATCGCGATCTATCCACTGAGGCTGAAGAGAAGCAAAAATCACATACAGTTTTCACGCGATCAAAATAATAACTATTTTTTGTAGTAAAAATGAGAGAGCCGAGATTTGAATCTGATTCGCCAGAAAGTAGGCAAGAAGGTCATAATAAATTCGATCGTTTTGCTCATCTTTATGGCGTTGTGGCAGATAAAGATAGTGTTGTGGCTGATAGCGACGATGAAAAACCAAGAGAAATACCTGAGGGCAGCGAAACTCGCTTGAAAATACTAAAAGACATGGAAGCTGGTAAATTTCTAGATATTTTGAGTGTCTCGAATGGGCTTTTGCGTGGTGCCGGTTTTACGAGGTGGAGCGGTGAGGCTGCCGATACTACCGTTGCATTTGGAGGTGGGTCGATGAAAGAGCTTGAACCACCAGAAAATGCTGAGATTCTATTCGAGCATTTTTTCAAAGAGCTGCAGCAAAAAATTTCTGCCGAAACCACAGAAATCTGGGCTGTGAAGCTCTATGTCGCTTTAGTCTTTGCTCACATGTTTCCAGATGGGAACGGGAGACTGGCCAGAAATGCATATTCTTTTATTAAGGATGGACATATCTTAGAAGAAGGGATTTCTTCAGAGCGGGGGACTAAAATTACCGAATTTTGTCAGTTAGTTAATTATTATTCGGTAATGCGACTTCTTCAAAAAAACGGAATATATGAAGGCGATGATGTAAACGGTGTTTTGGATTATCAGGCAGACGAGCAGTATGATGTTGGTGCCGAACTACCTAGAACGCTCAAATATATCGCGGCGTCGCGAATCGGCTTAGTAAAAAATGGTGAGAAGAGAATTTTTGGTGATGACTGGACCGAAGAGGAGACTGAGCGTTTTAGGGCAGAATATCAAAAAGTTAAAGTAGAGTGGTACCAAGAAAGTCAGATAATGATCGATCATTATGATGAGTGGGCGATCGAAAAACTAGGAGAAGCGCTTGGTAAAAAGAGCGATACTGAAAGTGAGTAATGATATTTAGCTTTTCCCGACCAAAGTCAAATTAATTATTATGAAAAAGATATTTTTATACGGCACCCCTGGTTCAGGGAAGACTACTATTGGCCAAAAAATTGCTGATGATTTGGATCTTGATTTTTTTGAACTAGACGACATTAGAACCCTTGCTCAAAAAGGGAAGAATGCTGAAGACAGCCCTTTTCTTTTTTATTACACAACTATGGCGTGGCAAAAGTTTGGAGAATTAAACAGAGAAACAGCGATAAAGGGCTTTCTCGCCGTTAGAAAAGAAATGTCTGACCGTGCCTTGAAATTTATCAAGAACAAAAACATGTCACTTATAGCCGAGTCTGCTTTTTTGGATCCGGCTAAGTTTAGTTTGCTGGGAAATTGCTTCCTTGTCGTCTGCAAAGATGAACTTGTGCATCACGATTGCTTCTTTGTTCACAGAAAAAGAAGTGACGCAGTAGAAAAACAATTTGTTGCTGCGAGATACATTGATGAGTTTTTGATTGATGAAGTTCGTAAATTAAACATTGAAATTTTTGATAACTCATCTCAGAAAATAGAAGATTTGAAAAATTTAATAAAATAATTAGAATTGAAAAGAGAGCTGACTTCTGGTATAGTTCTATTGTTGTTTTTGCCGTTGTAGCTCAGTTGGTAGAGCAACTCCATGGTAAGGAGTAGGTCACCGGTTCAACTCCGGTCAACGGCTCCACGTAAAAATCGAACGAAAGTGAGATTTTGGAGTGTCCCGTGGCGAACGAAGTGAGTTTTACGGGACGGACAAAGACAACAAATCAATCGTTCGATTCACGTGGCACATCCATAATTAACAATTTGCCGGGTTGGCGGAGTAGTCAATCGCTCGTGACTGTAAATCACGCACCTTCGGGTTTCGGGAGTGCAAATCTCTCACCCGGCACCAGCCTTCGCTCCGCAAGTTTGCGGAGGCTACGGCTGGCACAGTCACAAATTGTCCACTTTAACTCAGTGGTAGAGCAACTGTTGTTACTAAACACTAGCTCTGTTATAGTACAGGTATGGAAAATATAATTGCAGATCTTTATGAATCTGGACTGTCTGTGACACAGATTGCCGAACAGCAGAAGATCAGTCCTTCAAAGATTCGTTATTCTCTTCAGAAACAAAGGATTCAATTTCGGAATCACAGTTCAGCAAGTAGAATGTTGCATCTTACAAAATTCGGCAAAGCAACTTTTTCAATTAAAAAGAAACTTTCTGCAAAAGAGAACGATCTGAAAATTGCAGGGATTATGCTTTATTGGGGTGAAGGGACAAAAGCCGGAAACAGTGTTGTGTTTAGTAATAGTGATCCTAGCATGATCAAACTTTTTCTGCATTTTCTTCGACAGATTTGCGGAGCACAAGAAGATCGTTTGCGATTACTACTCCACATGTACCCAGACCAAGACGAAGATAAATTAAAATTATTCTGGTCAGAAACAACCAAAATTCCACTGTCTCGATTCAGCAAAACTTTTTACCATACTGGAAAAGCTGGGTCGTACACAAAAAGATCTGAGTTCGGAACTGTCTCATTAAGATATTCTGACACTGAGTTACTGAGAATTATTAATAAATGGATAAATCAGCACAAAATGCCGATATAGCTCAGTGGTAGAGCAGCGCTTTTGTAAAGCGAAGGTCGTCGGTCCAAATCCGACTATCGGCTCCACTTAGATTTAATAAAATTGTAATTTAAGGAATATCATGGCCAAAGATGCACGGAAACTTGTTACTCTGGAATGTGAAAAATGCAAAACCAGAGGTTATCACACCGACAAGAGATTGAAAGGTCAAGACGTTATCAAGCGGATTGAGCTTTTGAAGTATTGCAACGTCTGCAAAGCACGCACCTTGCACAAGGAAACTAAATAGTTATAAGTTTGTAAAGCAAAAAGTTCATAAAGTTTGTAAAGATCATTTCATTATTACTTTAAAAACTTTTCCACTTGATAAACTTTATGAACTAATTTAGGGGCTTAGTTTTAGTCTGAGACTGATCCGCCTTTGGCGGAAAACGGTATAACGGAGGTCTCCCCGCCTGCGCGAGAAAACTGTTTTTGATAGGGGTATAGTTTAGCGGTAGAACGGCGGTCTCCAAAACCGCAAGCCGGGGTCCGACTCCTCGTACCCCTGCCAAAAACAGTTACTTCGGCCGGCAGGCAAAACCCTAGCCAGAGGTTCGACTTCTCTAGTCCCTGCCAAAATTATCTCAACCAAATTGGTTGAGATAATTTTGATATGTGACAGTAAAAGGAGTCGAAAGTCGGAGGCGCGACTGGCGTCGAGACGGGGTCGAGGCAAAAATCAACAGATTTTTGACCGTAACCGACTCCTCTAGCCCCTGCCATAAAATATTCATCTCAGAGATGGATATTTTGTGTTTGTGTTGCTTAATTTTTAGAATATTATGGTTGATTATGTTCGTCTGTAAATGTAAAATATAAGCTAGTGATTAGCTGGTAAAATAAAAGGTTTGATGTCATTTACGTTTTTCAAATTCAAAAAAGTGCTAATAATAATTGTAATTGCGATTTTGGTCGTTATTTCTTGCTCGTTTGTCGGCGCGTCATATCATCAATCAAATAGTCTGATCAAAGAAGCAGAGTCGCTAGTAAAGGGTGGAGATTATAGTGCTGCCGTCATCAGGTATGATCAAGCTCTAAAGAAATGGAAATGGAATGACAAAAAGATTATTCCAAAAAAGAAAATAGCTCTGAAATTTGAAGATCAAGCCAAGATAATTGTAGAAGGGGAAGCTAGTTTCGGGGCGGGCGATTGGCAAGGATGCTTGGATTCTCTAGGTAAAATAGAAAAGAACTTTCCAAGATACAGTCAGGCCCAAAACCGCTATTCTGATTGTCAGAAAAAGATTGATGAGCAAAAAGAAGCCGAAGCTGCTGCTGCTGCTGCCGCAGCAAAGGCCGAGGAGGAAAAAATAGCAGCTGCTCAGGCTGCTTCAAGCAAGAGCAAAAAAACCACATCTTCTTCTAGTCAGAGTTCTACTCAAGCCTCAACTGCCTCAACTGATACCATTTCTTCCGCAAGCTCAAGCAGCAGCGATTGTCAAAGCAACACAAGCCCAGTCTTTACTAGTCATCTTACGGATATAAGCAAGATCAATGAGGTGATAATTCCTCCTCGATATGTTTCTGGGCAATTTAAGCCTCACAGCTATGTGGATACGCAACATCAAAATGTTCCAATCTATGCCCCTGTTGCGATGAAACTTTACGGTGGAGTATTCTTATCCCATGGAAGCGATCCGTCTGATTATGGCATGGATTTCAAGGTTAGCTGTGAGGTAACTCTTAGATTGGGGCATATTACGGATCCTGTTCAATCGATCAAAGACACTTTTGGGCCGACGCCTTCGGCAAGCTCCGTAACAAACTACAATATTTCTCAGATTAGTTTTAGTGCAGGTGAATTAATCGGATATACAACTGGGACTGCTCTGGCTGGAAACTGGGATTTTGGAGTTTACAATTCCAGCACGCCAAACCGCTATGCTTCTGATCCAGCTTTAAATTCTAGTTGGGTTAACACAACTGCAGTTTGTCCTTATAATTATTTCTCATCCAGCCTAAAATCTTCGTACACCTCAAAATACAACACTGTCTTAGGTGATAGTACTCTAGATGGCGAATCGTTTTGCCAATAACAGAAAAACGTTTAATACAGCAGAAAAAATCCTTTTAGTGTTTGAAATATCTTGGTGTGTTCGGTCGAGATGACACTCTAAGGGTGAGTGAGTAATTATGTAGATTGCGCGCGACTGTGTCCTCCCGTCTTGTCATGCATAGTCTTGACGAAGTGGGAAGCTTTGGCGAAGGAGGATAGTGTCCAATCTACGATGTTTTAAATTTAACTATATTGAGAGTCAGTAATTAAGCGGTTGCTTTTGGTTTTCGGGCTTTGATTCGGAGATTGGAGTCAAGAATCTTTTTGCGCAAACGCAAATTACTAGGAGTGACTTCGAGTAGTTCGTCATCTTCTAGAAAATCGATGCACTGTTCAAGTGAGAGAATTGTTGGGGGAGTCAGAACTGTAATCTGGTCGGCACTTGAGGCGCGCATATTGGTCAGTTGTTTTTCTTTGCAGATATTGATCTCGAGATCATCCTCGCGTTGATTGAGCCCGACAATCATACCGGCGTAAACGTCAGTGTTTGGTGGGATGAAAGTCGTACCACGAAGCTGGGCGATATTTAGCCCGTAGGAGACGGCCTTGCCGGCCAAGAAAGCGATCAGAACGCCGTTGCGCAGTTTGGGAATGGCTCCGCCGATCTTGTCCCAGCGTAGAAATATCGAATTCATCACGGCTGTACCCTTCGAGATCGTCAGCAAAATATTTCGTAGACCGAGCATACCGCGGGTGGTGATCTCGAAAACTAGGCGAGTCGAGCCGTCAGAATTTTCTTCTTGGTGCATCAAGATGCCGCGTCGTTTATTGATCTCGCCGATTACCGCGCTAGCGGAATCAGTGGCGACATCAACTGTTAATTCTTCGACCGGTTCGGAAACGACACCATCAATTTCCTTGGTGATAATTTTTGGTTTGCCGGCTTGGAGTTCATAACCTTCACGGCGGAGGGTTTCAATAAAAACAGACAGGTGAAGTTCGCCTCGACCAGAAAGAATAAACTCACCCCCAACGGGGGCCCCTTTGGGGCCATTTTCATCGGTCGCCAGTCTCATCGAAACATTGGTTTCAAGCTCTTTGACGATTCGATCATGGAGATGGCGAGCAGTGACGTATTTTCCTTCGCGTCCGGCAAATGGAGAAGTGTTGGCATAAATCGAAATATTCAGAGTCGGTTCCTCGATGGCTATCGCTGGGAGTGCGGCTGGATTGCTCGGATCGGCGATAGTGTCGCCGATGGAAACTTTTTTCAAACCGGCAATCGAAACGATGTCACCGGAAGCCGCCTCGCTGACTTCGACTTTTTTCAGACCAAGATTTACAAATATTTTTTCGATACGACCTGATTCGGCTACGCCGGACTCGTTTACCAGTACAGCCGGCATACCGGCTTTGGCGATACCGCCTTTGATCTTGCCGATAGCGTGTTTGCCGATAAAGGTGTCGTATTCAAGAGCCGAAACAAGCATCTGGAGCGGTGCTTCATCATTCTTCACTGGTTCAGGAATATGAGTGATAATTCCGTCTAAAATTGGTGTCAAATTTGCCTCAAGATTTTCATCCTCAGGCCCCGAAGGGGCCCCCTTTGGGGGCAGCTCATCCCAAGCTTTACCGCTCCGACCGATAGCGTAGTATACCGGAAAATCGAGCTGAGCGTCGTCGGTAGCCAGTTCGAGGAAAAGATCGTAAGTTTTGTCGATCGTTTTGGGAATGTCGGCGTTTATCTTGTCAATTTTGTTGATGACGACCATGATTTTCAAACCGAGGCCAAAAGCCTTTTTGAGCACAAATTTTGTCTGAGGCATCGGGCCTTCCTGCGCGTCGATCAGCAAAATAGCGCCGTCGGCCATCGATAGCGTGCGTTCGACCTCACCACCAAAATCGGCGTGACCGGGCGTATCGATAATATTTATCTTGACGCCCTTGTAATTGATCGCCGTATTCTTGGCCAGGATAGTGATGCCGCGCTCGCGTTCCTGATCGTTGCTATCCATGATCAGGTCTTGGGTCATCGCTGCTTCGTTGGTCCGAAAAGTCTGGGATTGCTTCAGCAATCCATCAACCAAGGTCGTTTTACCGTGGTCAACGTGGGCGATTATCGCCACGTTACGAATATTCATAATAAAATTCCTTTTTTATTGTCATCCTCGGGCAGGTCTTCGATTGCACTCAGACTGTGAGCGGCAGTCGAACAGCAACGCCATGGCCCGGGGATCCAGGTAAGTTGAGTTATGTTTATATTTAGTACTACTTGCCTTGCCTGGATTCCCGCCTTCGCGGGAATGACATATGGGTCTTGTAAGTCCTATATTAGTTGCGTGCTTCGACGAAGGTCAGGGCAATTCCTTTTTTATCGCCGCGACCGGTGCGGCCGATGCGGTGGATATAATCGTCGTAGGTCTGGGGGACAGTGTAGTTGATGACGTGAGTTATATCTTTGATATCCAGGCCTCTGGCAGCAACATCAGTGGCAACGAGAATAGTGACCTCGTTGTTGCGGAAGGCGGTCAGGGCGCGGACGCGCTGATTTTGTTTCTTGTTGCCGTGAATTGATTCGGCCTTGAAGCCTTCGCGGTTTAGCTCAGATGTCAGTCGCTCGACGTCTCTCTTGGTTTCAGAAAAAAGCAGAACCTTTTTCATTTCCGGTTTTTTGAGCAATTCTGATAATTGGTTAAATTTAATCGTTTTGTCGCCGTGGACACGGATGACATCTTGCTCGACATTTCCTGCAGTCGTACCCGAATTTATATTGATGGTGACTGGATTATTTAGAAATTTTGCCACCAGATCGCGGATTTTGTCCGGCATGGTAGCAGAGAAGAAAAGTGTCTGACGTTCGGTCGGCAGTACGGCCATGATGCGTTTGATTTCATCGATAAAACCCATATCCAACATACGATCAACCTCATCGAGGACGATATTGTTGAAAATAGAAAAATCGATGATTTTTCGTTCAGACAAATCCTTGAGACGACCGGGAGTGCCGATGACAAAATTTGGTTTGCGAGTCAGATTGTGAATTTGTTTGTGGATGGGAGCTCCGCCGACACAGACAGCAGAGAAAATCTGCATATTCCAAGCAAACTGACGAAATTCGTTGTCGATCTGGAGTGCCAGTTCGCGAGTCGGAGCGAGGATGAGGACTCTTTGCGACCTGTCTTTGACTACCTTGTCAATCAATGGCAAGAGAAAGGCGCCGGTCTTGCCGGTGCCGGTACTAGCGAGGCCGATGAGGTCGCGTCCTTCGACGATTAGATTGATTGCTTGATCTTGGATCGGTGTAGGCGTGACGTATTTCTTGAATTTCAAATTGGACTTGATCTCGGGTGCAAGGTTAAAATCGTCAAAAGAGTTGACGATGGGGTCAGTTTTTGGCTGGTTTTCCGGTGAGGAACTGTGGATAAATCGGGCGATATCAATAGTTTCGCCTCGGCGGCGTTTCGGGCCACGTCCGGCGCTTTGATTTGACGAGAACGATTTTCGACGACCGTTGAAACTAGTTTTGGGTGTTCTGTTTTTGACAAAACCTCGGTCAGGGGATTGACTGCGTGAGCCGAAAGAGCGGCTCGAAGCACGTTTGAATGTTTGCATGTTTCCTTCTTATTGCCGAAATTTGCAAAACAAAAAACGACAAAAATAATTAATAATTTATTGAGCCTGTCGAGTTACTGGACTGACTAGCTCTCAATTGCCGTATAGAACGTCGAAATTATTAATTACTTTCTCGGAAATCTATAGAACAATTTTTCTAACTTTTACTATCATAACACAAATTTATTGACAATGCAATGGGCGACAGAGTAATTAATCACTCATTTCATATTGTTATCTCGACTCCTCGGTTCATCGAGGGTGGAGAGATCTTGTTTTTTGAGAAGATCCTTCGACAAGCTCAGGATGACACTCCGTGTCAGATTTCTCCGACGATTCGCAGAGTTCATAGGGTTAAAATGACAGGGGCGAGTAAGCGGGTACTGTCGACCCCTTGCATTTTTTTTCAATATATTGTATGGTTTGAGCGAGATCTGGAATAAATCGCCAACAAGGCGATGGTGCTAATCCAGACGATGGAGCGACAGATGCGCAAGATCAGCATGTGGTTGGTCGTTTCGATTCTGACCGCTCTGGCCAGCCTCGCGCTGGTCGGCTGCGGCGCCGGCGGCGCCGGCGGAAGCAACGGTTATCCGACAACCGGCACAAAGACTTTGTCTATCACAGTCCGTGATGGTGCCGGCTACACCGTCGGTCTCCGAGACCGTCAGGGCAGTGTCGAGGGAAGCCGCCTCTTGACGAGCGACAACAAGACGGTTGTCAAGCTGACATTGCTGAGTAACTCGGTCGAGACTTGGCGCCAGTTGTTTGTCTGGAAGGACAGCAACGGCGATGGCCAAGTCAATGCTGATGAGGCGGCAATCTGGCGGTACACGACCGGCGGCATCAACGGTGACGAGCTCTGGTTCGTTTGCCCGGACAGTGGTGACCTTGCCGGCTACTGGGTGGTCACTGTGGTCTGGTATGATGCCAACCATGACCAGCAGGAGACGGTCAGGGAGAACGTCGACAACATGTCCGCCCTGGACTTCTCAGCTCTCGATCAGCAGTAGATTGGCCAGCGCGAACGAGATGAACGATGTATCCGATTGGCATGGGGGTAGGGCGCTTTCTAGCGCCCACAACACCCCCCATGCCACTGGACCTTGTACATTCTACAGACCACTCCATTTGTGGGGTTTAAAATACTGTGTGTTGGAAGTTACGACATCGTGCTGTGACCTGGGGCAGGGCTTGGTGGGACTTGATAAATATTTTAGTTATGAGAAAATAGGTCTATATAAATGTAAGTGAGGGGAATAATGGCAAAAATATCAATTTCAGATGTTCTTAGATCTAGACGTAGATTTCGAGTGGTGACTATTCTGGCATGCCTGCTTCTCTTCGTGGTACTAGGGGAGATGATTATCTCACAGTCTCCACGAAAGGCCAATGCGTCTACATACACCTTGGCTGGCTGGACGATTAATACTACGGCTCACACATGCGTCGGTTCAGGGTCCTCCACATATTTCCCTGCAGTGTGTGGACCTGATTATACTGTTACAACTCATGGGGGAACTATCAATGCTGATACGGTTGGTGTCTGGCAGAAGGATGGGACACATTATGAATGCGTATACGCACCAGGAGGTGGGTATTACCTTAGTTATTTCAGTGAAAATGATAACGTTTGCCACTATACCAAGGCGTCAACTCCGTTGACTCAGGTGATCCACCCAGCGGACAACGCTAATTGTCCGGCCACTTACAACTACGGAGGAAACACTTATGCGTTCGAAAAAAGCTGGAATTCAGCCGGTGGCTTGTGGGGTTATTACTTGCAGTGCCAGTATGTATATACCCCTGCTGCCCAAAACTATATCATGCAAGGTCAACTAACCTATCATTACAATGGAGTCCAGTGCTTGGCTAGTTTTACGCCTAAAATGCTTAACTCATTGTATACAGCTGCCTATAATCAAATGTCTGATTGTGATACAAAGAGGCACTTTGCCAGCCTGACTCTAAACAATACCACCCTAAATCACACTCAGATAACCACCTCTGATGTAGATGGAAACAACCCATCATTTTCTCTAGTAAATGATATTTCTAACGCTGCGCATTGGAAAAAGGTTGATCTAGTAGTGGGTAAAGCAATCAGTCTGAATGCTAGTTTGATCGATGTAAGCAACAAGGGTTATCCTGGTGGTATTAATAATCAATACTCTTCTGTCGGATATGGTCCAGGGCATGGATGGGGGTGCTCACGCGGCACAAGGGGGTGTTCTGGTTCTGGAGCTGGCTATGGCGGTCATGGTCAAAACGGGGATCTTGCCGGAGGGGTTGCTTATGGAGATGCTTCCTTTTCGGGTTTACCCGCAAATTTTGAATGGGGGTCTGGTGGTGGTGGTACAGAAGGAAAGAGAGTGTCGGACGGTGGACCTGGCGGTGGCAGAGTTATGCTTTTTTCTGATTCCATTTATATGGATTCGTCTTCATTTATTCTGGCGAATGGAGGTGACGGAACTAACGATTATAAAACGGCCCCAGGTGGTGGATCCGGTGGTTCCATAATAATTTCATTTAGTAAAGCATTTGTTAATTTACATCCAACAGCGAGTTTGTCTAGTTATGCGGTGAGAAATCCCTCGGGAAATGACTTTGGAAATGCAGCGGCAGTAGGTACAGTGCATTACTCATCATCTACGCTTGGTCAGGAAAACAATAGTCCCGTTGTAAATTCCTTATACACAAACATACAGGCTGTCGGTGGAGCAAGTCATCTCTCCACCCAAGGGCCTGCCGGTGGTGGTGGGCGGATTTACATCCAGCAAACTGACGCCGCGGCGAAGGTGACGATAAAGAAAACCCTTATTCCAGTTGAACGAAAAAGTGCTAGTCCTGTGGATAATTTTAATCCTTATGCTTTGCAAGTGGGAGATATTATTCAGGTCAAGCTTGATCTTGGAACCTTTAGTGGAACTGTTTCTGTCGAAGATGACTACCTTACTGCTCCTGGCTCTGGTGGTTCGAGTGTAGCGTGTAAAAATGATACAACGAGGGGCAATCCAAGTAATGTTGGGGCGGCAGATAACCTCAATGGTTATGTGTTGTGGACTGGTATTAGCTCTGGCACTTCGCTTACTTATTATTGTAAGGTGCAATAAAGACATCATAATTTGAAAATAAATTATCGTGAAAAATAGATTTAAAACACAGAGATTAATCGTATTTTTAGTTGCAGTAGCAACAGTTTTTTCTGTGGTAAAAGTCAGAGCTGCTTCGTCTAATTTCCCGGAAATTATATCAGGTAGTACCAAGGTAACCACAAGTTCTGGTGAAATTACTTATGGTGGACTTGGTGGTAATCATGCAGTTTTGAATAACAATACAAACGGTGATCTTGGATTCAACAAAACAGAAGCCGCACTGGGGCAAATTGGTTGTATTTGGCAATTATTTACCACTGGCATGGCAGCCTGTTTTAGTCTTGGCACTGGTAATGAAGGCCAAAATTATTATGGTGGTTCTGGCCGTCTGATGACCAGTCAGACGCTAGTGGACGGTAATGTCGTTTATGAAATACCCGCCCTGATTTTTCTCGGGCTAAATGTCGATGGCGATGTTTATAGTGGTGAAGCTGGCTCTACTTTGGAATATCTGGCAAAATTTTGGAATCCAGCCAACTTGTTTGAAGGTGCTGGTGCAGCTGATGGAGCTGGCTGGGCGCCTGGATCTAGCTATGTCTTCAATCCTGCTGCTCAGGTTAAGTATGGAAGCAATCAGTACAAGCAATATATCGCCCAGCTGAAAACTCTAGCTGGGAGTGGTCAGCCGATTGCGGCGAACGATTTTCTGTTTACAAGTAATTTTTCTCTTCAGGCTGATACTCCTATTAATTTCTTCAAAAATAACTCCAAAGGTGATCTTGCGAAATTTCCTGATGGTAAGGTTTGGGTTGTCAATGGTAATTTGACCATTAACAATTCGGCAAATTTCAATGGAATTGGCACTATTGTTGTCAATGGTGGCAACCTGACTATTAACCAAAATAAAAATATTCTGCCAAATTCTACGTCTGGCGATAAACTGGGTATTATAGTTTTGAAAAAAGCTGACGGTACTGGGGGAAACTGTAATTTTGGAGGAAACAATAAAATAAATGTCATGATGTACTGTGAATCAAATTTTGAAGTCACTGGTAATGGTGAGTTTACTGGTTCTTTTGTCGCGTCAGATTTTTCGATCAATCAGAACCAATCAGTCTTATTTTCTTATGACCCGGCTTTTGACAACAGCCAGCCACCAGGTTTTCGAAACTTGGCGATGCCGCGTTCTGAAGAGGTTGGGAACAAAAATTAGCTCAGCACTGGATCAAGTTGAATCATGAATCAAGAATTATGAATTATGGAAGAACATCCAGAAAAAATAAAATCATTTACCGATTTAAATGCTTGGAAAGAAGGTCATAAGTTAGTTTTAGCAGTATATAAAACGACAAACAAATTTCCAAAAGAAGAATTGTTCGGGTTAACAAATCAACTCAGGAGATGCATCGTTTCGATTACCTCAAATATTGCCGAGGGGTTCAGTCGTCAGTCATACAAAGAAAAAGTTCAATTTTATTCGATTGCCCAGGGTTCGGTCACTGAAGCTCAAAATCAAATTCTAATTGCCAGAGATATTGGTCTTATTGATAATAAATTGTTTCAAGAGATAGCAAATCAAACAATCATCGCGCACAAGTTAATTTCTGGATTGATTAAAAAATCAAAGACCCATAATTCATGATTCAGTATTCATGATTCTATTTTAAAAAAATTTGCTTTTTATTTCACTATTTAATACAATATATACAAACGAATTAGGAGGGAGATCATGGATCTCGAAAAAACTTTAGATAGCCAAGCAGCAGGATCAGCGTCTATACCATCGTCTGCTCCAGCTCCGGCACCAGCGCCAAGGCCAAGTGGCGGAAATAGTGGTGACGATTATCTCACAGAGATGGCGGATCACGGCGAGTTTAGCATCTCCGGATTGCTTCTCTGGCTCAGTGCAATCATAGCGATCAGCGCCACTGTGTTTTTTTGGTTTCTAAACAGTAGCGCGACACAGGATCTTGCAGATAAGACTAGCCAGAAAGATGATGCTGTCGCCGAGATTTCCAGTCCGACATATGCTGCACTCGAAACGAGGGCGAATCAATTTCAGTCTGCGGTCAACCAGCTAAGCACAGCTTCCAAGAGCCGATTTTCGATGGACAACTTTTTGCCACTTCTTTATGGTCAGGTGAACAAAAACGTTGTCGTCACGACATTATCGGTGGATGACACAGGAAAAGTTAGCTTTTCCGGCACGACTGACAGTTACAAGTCAGCGGCACAACAGGTTGCGACACTGAAAAATTGGAAGATAGATGAAAAAAATGTCGTTACCACAGCGACACTCGATTCTGAATCCGAGAGTGTCGAATCAGGTGTTGTCTCGGTGACTTTCTCTATCTCAGCGACTGTGGATAAAACTACTGCGCTTTCTACAGCCTCAGTTAGCGCAACAGAAGGAGGAATCTAAAATGGAAAAGAAGAAATCATCGACTCCCGGATTTATCGCAGTTTTTCTGGTGATAGTTGCCTTTTTACTGAGCTGGTTTTGGATCATACCGCAATACAAACAAAACAAGGCTGATGTTGCTCAGGTAGATCATGAGCTGACGGCGGTCAAAGCCAAGCTAGACTCGCTCAAGACGGCCAAGTCAACCCTTGACAGTCTTGGTTCGACGGTTGATTCGATGTTTGTGGCGGTTCCGAGTGATCAGGACAACGGTGACATCATCACGACTTTGGAAGCGATAGCGACTGCCAACAAAACATACATTCCCAGTTTTCAAATTTCCGGTGGATCAGATAGCAGTGGCACGAGCGACCAGTCCCAGAGTACCAGTACTGGAGCCGTCTCTGTATCTTTCTCTGTCAGCGGAGATTTTGCCGGTTTGACCGGTTTTGTCAAGTCGATCGAGAGCAATCTAAAGTTCTTTGCTATCAAGAGTGCTACGATCGCACCGGCTGATGACGGCACCTTCTCCACGACTCTTCAACTGGAAACATACACACAGGGAGACACATCTACGATCAGTGGTGGTGCGTCTGCTGATGTGATGTCCACTGCAACGGCACAATAATTTTCATCAAATCGAGAAAGGAATTAAATGGGTAAAAACACAAAATCACGGATGCTTGGAATTATTGGTAGCTCTCTACTGCTGGTTGTGACGGTGGCTGGTTTCTTTTGGTTTTGGAGCTCAGCTCAGTCTGAGGTAGCAATAGACACATCTGCTGACCAAAAATATCAAACTATCGAGGTTTCCAATCTGGCTTCGACAGCCAAGTCATTAATTTCTGATAAAACAAACGCCGGAGATTTACCGGTCCAGCCTCCAACATCTGACCAGGTCGGTCGCGACAATCCTTTTGCGAGCAATTAGTTGTTGACTTGGCAGGTTTTTAGTTTTTGCTAGCAAATTAGGAAATATTCAAGGTAGAATGGCAGATGCAAACACAATAACTGAGTATTACGGTTTTTCGAATATGGCGCTTACCAGTCAATCAATTCTGGACGTTTTTGTGATTCAGGATTTGATCGACCAAGAAGATGCTGAAAAACTCAAGCGACAATTTAAAACAAACCGAGAGATCGAAAATTTTTTAGTTAAGAACAAAATTGTCACCAGAAATACGATCAACAAGGCTTATAGTATTGTTTTGAAGTTGCCCTATGTAGAGCTTAGTAATATTAAAATTTCTGACGAGCTCAAAGCTCTAATACCAGAAAAAGTAGCACAAAAATACGGAATAATACCGTTTTCTCTGGAGGATGGTGCGATCAGGATAGCACTTTCACGACCTGCCGATCTTCTGGTTGGCTTTAGGTCTGGTCTCAGCAAAATACTTGAAGAAAAAGAACTGGAAGTTGAGCTTTTCATCACCAGCGAGTCTGACTTTGATGAATGCATCAAACAATACAACAAAAAATACAAGAACGATTCTTTGCTGAAAAAAGGACGTTTTCCTGTCATCTACCTGAGAAACCAGACAATTGCCTCGGAATTTATTGAGAAAATTCCACGTGAATTTATGATAAAATATCGCATTGTCGTCTTTGGACGGAACAATCATGGATATTACCTTATCGCTTGTGAGCAACCTGATTCACCGGTCACAATAAAAATTTTGAATTTTATCAAGCAGGAAAATCAGATTAAATATGAAATATTTGCGACTTCAAAAGCAGACATTGATTTTATTCTCGACAAGACAAAAACTTACATATCAGAAGCGCCAAAAGCGAAGAAAACAGATGCTCCCGTCACTAAAACTGAAGATAATCATGAATCCTCAGATGACTCAGGCTCTACGAAGGAATCGGGACAGAAGTCGGGTATCAAAAGTTTTATGGATAATTTTAGGAGTTCAGCTGGTCCAGAGCTAACCATCGATAGTGTTGAAGCTGACTCTACTGCAGCAAAAACTGCCGACCCAGCAGAAACAGTGAAAAATGCTACAAAAGATCAGCCCTCTGACCAGAACAAACCTCAATCTGCTGAGACTAAAGAGGCATCAGAAAAAGACTCAGATGACACCTCTGATCATGGTGCTAGCGAAAGCAATACGGACCAAGAGTCAGCAAAAGAAGAAGCATCTAGTGACAAAGAGGGTGGTGAATCAGTTGCCTTACTCGACAACAAAAATCTTGGTGATTGGCTCGATCATGAGATAAAGACCGACCAAGACTTGGTTGATTTTGCCAAGGGTGCTTCGGTGCCAAAGGTGGTTGCCGCAATCATTGATTACGCTCTAAACAATCGCTCAAGTGACATCCATGTAGAACCTGAGGCAAAATATCTGCGCATCAGGTGTCGCGTCGACGGTATTTTGCGTGATATCTTGAAGTTGCCGGTAAGTGACCATGCTGCTTTTGTCAGCAGGATCAAGATTATGTCAAAGCTGAAGATTGATGAAATGCGAGTTCCGCAGGATGGTCGCTTCGACACTGTTTTTGATGAGCGCGAAGTTGATGTACGTGTTTCGACACTGCCGACTGTTCATGGTGAAAAAATCGTGATGAGAATTCTCGACAAAAGTCAGGGCATCCTGTCTCTGGAGGACTTGGGTATGCAGGGCAGTGCCTTTGACAAAACCATCGCCGCAATCGCCAAACCATATGGAATTATTTTATCGACTGGGCCGACCGGTTCAGGCAAATCCACAACTCTATATGCCATCCTAAACCGTATCAGTATGCCGGGTGTCAATATAGTCACACTCGAGGATCCGGTTGAATATGAAATTGCCGGGATCAATCAGTGCCAGATCAAGCCGGAGATAGGATTTACATTTGCTTCAGGGCTTCGCAGTATCTTGCGTCAGGATCCAAACGTGATCATGGTCGGTGAGATTCGTGATGCGGAAACAGCGACTATGGCAGTTCACTCAGCTCTGACAGGTCACTTGGTGCTTTCTACACTACATACCAATGATACAGCCGGCGCTCTGCCGAGATTGACAAATATGGGCGTCGAGCCATTTCTGATCACGTCCTCGATCAATCTGATCATTGCCCAGAGGCTGATTAGACGGATTTGTCCCAAATGCAAAGAGGAATACAAGGCACCACAGCGGCTTTTCGACCAGATCAAGGCTGAGCTGGACAAAATTCCGGAAGCCAATACGAAAGATCGGGCAAGAATTCCGGCCGAGATCAAGCTTTTTCATGGCAAGGGTTGCTCTGAGTGCAATCACGGGTTCAAGGGTCGTGTCGGTATCTATGAAGCGATGACGATGACGCCGGAGATTGAGGAGATGGCGACGACCAAGCGACCGGCAGATGAGATTAAAAATGCTTCCATCAAGGCCGGTATGATTACGATGAAGCAAGATGGGATTTTGAAGGCTGTGGCCGGGGAAACGACAATCGATGAAGTTTATCAGGCAGTTGTGACAAATTAGCTATTGCAGAATAAGTTGGCGCAAGCTAAAATGTTATTAGATAGGATTTACGCGTTTGAACAATTCCCCTGTTTGTCATCCCGCACTGTAAGCGCGAGATGCGGGATCTTGAGCTATTATATAGTAAGATCCCTGCTCTCCAGCTACTGGCAGGGATGACAGGAACCGCGTAAGTTCTATTAGAGTGAAAATTCTATCAGAACGTAGCTTGGGCCACGAACACAGACTAGATACTACGTGAAGAAAAACGGAGGGGTATGACGGAGGGAAAAACTACAGCAATAGCCAAATACTTGGATTTCGCCATATCCAAGCAAGCTTCTGACGTGCATATTTCTGTCGGCATCCCGGCTATGGTTAGGATCGACGGCAAGCTAAATGCGATTCCCGAAGCTCCCATCCTGACACCGGATCAAGTTGTGGAGATTATCACAGCTTTTGTACCGGAGGAGCTGATGATCACACTCAAACAGCGTCGCGAGGTTGATTTTTCGTTCGGATATCAGAGTATGCGTTTCCGATCCAATGTTTACTATCAAAAAGGTTATCTGTCTGCTTCTTTGCGACTTTTGCCGAAAGAAATTCCAACTTTTCAATCACTTGGTTTGCCACCCATTTTAGAAAAATTTACTGAGCACAATCAGGGTTTTGTGATCTTGACCGGTCCGACGGGGTCCGGAAAATCGACGACTCTAGCTGCAATCATTGACAAGATCAATACAGAGAAGCGAAAGCACATCGTCACGATAGAAGACCCGATCGAATACGTTTTTGACCACAAGAAAAGCATTATCTCACAGCGTGAGATCGGCTCTGATACCAATTCCTATGCTCGGGCCCTGCGCTCGGCCTTGCGTGAAGACCTGGATGTCGTGCTGATCGGTGAGATGCGCGACTTAGAGACCATCGAAGCTGCCCTGACTTTGGCAGAGACTGGTCACTTGGTTTTCGCAACCTTGCATACAAATTCAGCCGCACAGACAGCAGACAGAATAGTCAACGTTTTTCCACAGCATAGTCAGCAGCAGATAGCCAGTCAGCTGGCTTCGGTTTTGCTCGGTGTTGTTTCTCAGCGTCTAGTGCCGAAGATAAATGGTGGTCGAGTCCTGGCGGCTGAGATCATGATTGCTGACCAAGCCGTGAAGAGTCTGATTCGTGATGGCAAGAATTTCCAGATTCCAAACGTGATCCAGACATCAGCGGCCGAAGGGATGATTAGCTTGGATAAGGTCTTGGCCGAATACGTTTCACGCGGCGATATCACATTAGAGGATGCACTTAATTATTCACTTGATCCCAAAACATTCAAGATGATGGTATACTAGAGTTAACGCGTTATGTGTAATTATTGTTCGAAGCTGAAAACTATCAGCTGAGAACTTAAAAAGCTTATTAAACTTCTCGCTTTCGCTCGAAGAATAAAAAAACAGTTAAATGTTAATTTAATTGCACATAACGTGTTAGAGTTACCAAATAATTTCTAAATCCTAATTTCTAATTTCTAAATCAAAATGACACGATTTTTTTACAAGGCAAAAAACAACCAGGGTGAGATAGTGACAGGCACGGTTCGTGCCGCAAATCAGCCGGAGGCGGAAAAGATTTTAGTTGCCCACAATCTTATTGCTACCGAGATAATCCAAGAAAAAACAAAAACCACTCTCGGTTTTTTTACCAAGAAAGTCAGCGCCAAGGATAAGGCGGTTTTTTCCCGGCAATTGGCGACGATGCTGTCGGCTGGTTTGTCTCTGACAAAGGGCATCAACATCTTGATCAAGCAAGCCAAAAATGAACAGCTAAAGAAAGTTTTTACTGATATTTACCGCGATCTTGAAGAAGGCTTCAGTTTTTCAGCCTCTCTGGCCAAACACCCCGAAGTCTTTGATCGAGTTTACGTCAGCGTGGTCAGCTCCGGTGAATCGACCGGTCGACTCGATGCAGTCCTGACCGAATTGGCGGACGAGGTAGAAAACGACAATGCTTTTATCAACAAGGTCAAGGGATCGCTGTATTATCCTGTTTTTATTTTTTTCGTCCTGATTATCGCCGGTATATTGCTGATGATTTTTGTCGTGCCGAAGTTACAATCAATATTTGACTCTGCGGGTGAAAACTTGCCTTTTGCTACCAGGCTTTTGATCGGAGTCTCGGGCTTTATTATCGGCTGGTGGTGGATATTACTGATATTAATTGTTGGTGTTGTGGTTTTTCTTCGCTACTGGATGCAGACAGATGCCGGCAGATTTTTCTTTGACAAACTCAGGATCAAGACACCGGGCTTGAAAGTTATTTTCGAGGGCGTGGCAATGTACCGATTTACCCGCGTCCTGGCGATGCTTATCAGCTCCGGTGTGCCACTGCTGGATGCGCTCAAGATTGGCTCGGCGGTCGTGGACAATGTTGTCTACGAAGAGGCAGTGACCGAGGTGGTCCATCAGGTCGAAAAGGGTGTTTCACTCTCGACTCAGCTCCTAAAGGATGACATTTTTCCACCATTGATCGGAAATATGGTCGCGGTCGGGGAGGAGACCGGCGAGCTTGACAAGGTTTTGGTCAAGGTTTCCAAATATTATGAAGAATCGACATCAGATCTGACCAAAGCAATCAGCACGATCGTCGAGCCGGCCGTTCTTGTCTTGGTTGGTCTGGCAGTTGCCTTTATGGTTTTTGCGATCTATCTGCCACTATACAATATGAGCAGTGTAGTTAAATAGGTTTGCATGATTTTGGACTTGCAGCCGAAGGTCGATTGAGGCGGAGCAGAATCATTAATTTAAAAAATTTCAAGTAAAAATAAATGGAGGGAAGATGAAAAAAGTAAAAGGGCTTGCCCTGAGAAATTCGAAGGGTTTTACATTGATCGAGCTTCTGATCGTGATCCTTATCATCGGTATCCTGGCGACGATCGCCATCGTCAGCTACAGCGGAGCGACAGCGAGAGCTAAGAAGGCAGCGACAGTACAAACACTCAACGACGCGATCAAGGGGACGGCGGTGTGTCTGGCTTCTGGTGGTACCGTACAGACCTATTCTGTTGGCAATAATGTTTGCTCAGCAGATGCAGGAATTACGACGAAGTATCCCGCCGCGTCTTTAAATGATTACACCATAAGTGGTAGTACAAATACGACTACCGGAGTTATTGCTTATACAGTGACAGGTGGTCCGAGCGGTCAAGCAATCACATGTACAGCTGGTTCGAATTGCAAGTAGTTTTTT
>PEZW01000009.1:0-20725 GCA_002773985.1 Candidatus Berkelbacteria bacterium CG10_big_fil_rev_8_21_14_0_10_43_13 | reverse complement strand
ATCAGCTGAGAACTTAAAAAGCTTATTAAACTTCTCGCTTCGCGCTCGAAGAATAAAAAAACAGTTAAATGTTAATTTAATTGCACATAACGCGTAATAAGATAAAAAAATTGGAGGGAAAATGAAGTTGGAGTCTAAATTTGTTAAAAAGAGTGCCTTTACCCTGATCGAACTGCTGATCGTTATCTTGATCATCGGTATCTTGGCGACAATCGCAATCGTCAGCTACAACGGTGCGACAGCGAGAGCAAAACGCGCGGCAACAATTCAAATAATGAATGACACGATCAATGCTGTCGCGGTTTGTCTTGCCGGCGGCAAGAATTTACCGACGAGCAGCTATGTTACCTGGTATAATAAATATTTGATTCAGACAGGTTATAACAACATTAACTTCAAGAACAGACCTATTTGTTCCGAGGACGAGACCCTTGTAAACACGAGGTGGCCAAACGGTGATATAAATGGATATGATATAGACAGAGGTGATATTTTTTATGCTGTACTGGATAAATACAATAACTTACTCTGGATCAACACCAATGGATTTGCAAAAACCAGCATTATCAGTGCCACTGATTTATCTGATATTACTTCAACCATCGCCGCACCTGGTGGAAACACCGCGATGGACATTACATGTACGGTCAAGGGTTGTAAATAATAGCGTTGCAAAAATTCAGTAGCTAAGAAAAAGTAATATTTAGATATACTTAATTTATGACGACGTGGCTAATTCCAATTTTTATTTTAGGTCTGATTGCAGGTTCGTTTCTGAACGTCGTTATTTTTCGCATGGATGATTTGAAATCTATCCTGACGACGAGGTCGCGATGCCAGAGCTGTCAGAAAACGATTGCTTGGTATGATCTGATTCCATTTTTATCATTTTTTCTCTTGCGGGCACGTTGCCGGAATTGCGGCGAGAAAATATCTGTGCAGTACCCGCTTGTCGAGATATTTACCGGTGTACTTTTCGCCTACCTTTATCTCATGTACGGTATGAGCTGGGGTTTGGTTTTTTATCTGATTATTTTTTCTGTTCTGCTTGTTGTTTTTGTCTACGACCTGAAAACGCAGACTGTGCCGGAAATATTTGTCTGGGCGGTTGTTGTTCTTTCACTGCTCGGCGGAGCGTACTTTGGCGGATTCACACTTCTCAGTCAAATTTTTGGCGGCATAATTGGTGGCGGTTTTCTCTTTTTGCTTGTGTATTTTTCAAAGGAAAAATGGATGGGCTGGGGTGATGTCAAGATTGGCCTGATACTCGGTCTCCTGACCGGCTATCCAAACGCAATTTTTGCCCTATTTTTTGCTTTTGTTTTTGGTTCGATCGTCGGTCTGGTGATGATTTATTTTCAGAAAAAGACGCTGAAGACTGCCATTCCATTTGCACCGTTTATCATCTTTTCGACACTCTTCTCACTGACTTATGGACAAATCTTTATCAACTGGTACTTAAACTTGTTTATGTTAAGGTGATATAATATATCTGACTTATGAGCTTGAATTTTTCCCCTGTTTGTCATCCCGTACTGCAAGCTTGAGATACGGGATCTAGAGCGAATTAAATTAAGATTCCTGGTCTCGAGCTACAGCCAGGAATGACAGTACAGACTAAAGTCCAGACTACGCAGTAGGAACCGTAGACCACTCCGCCGGCTGGCGGATCAGCGTGAAAATAATCATCAAGAGAAAATATAAAATCGAGAGGGAAAAATGAAAAAGTTAATATTGGAAAAATTGAGGGCAAAGGCATGTTTCAATAAAAAAGGATTTACGCTTGTCGAACTATTAATAGTCATCGTCATCATCGGTGTCTTGGCGTCTATCGGCATAGTCTCATACAAAGGCACTCAGGCGGTTGCCCGCGACAGCCAGAGAAAGAGTGATTTACAGGCGATCGGAACTGCTTATAAAATGCATTATCAGGACAAGAAGGCGTGGTTGTTTAATAATAAAGAGCTTGCCGCAATAGGTGCAAGCGCAAACTGTGAGGGTAGCAACATAGCTGGCGACACCTGTGGTGCTGGATGGTTTAACTATAAAAGCTCAACATATATTGTCTCTATAGCCCACGTGCTTTTTGCAGCAGGTTATATATCCAAGGAAGTTATTGATCCTCAGCTAGACCCCAGTAATTCTGCGAATGGCACGACTGGAAGTGGTGCAAAACAATATATGAAATATTTTTGCTATCAAGGTGGTTCAGCAAAAGGAATAGCTCTCTTTGCAAAGCTTGAGAAGACCAAAACTGTTTTTTCTGACAGTAATAGTGCGAGTCTGACCGAGCTTGATCAATGTACTTTGTATAAAAACGGAACCTATCCACTGGGGACATGGATGAAAAACAACAGTTACGGTATGAATTATGGTATTATAGTGAAGTAATTTAATATGAATTATCGTTGCGGATACACACTGATCGAGCTTCTGGTTGTCATCGCCATCATCGGGATGACTGCGGTTTTGGCTTTGCCGGCTTTTGCTAAATATCGTGATGTGACTGAATTTACACAAAAAACTGAGGAAGTCAAAGAACTTTTTTATTCTGCACAAGCTTTGGCAAATGCTCCCGAGACTACTTCTGTCGATACATATCGAATCAACTTTGACACCGCTACCAAGCCGCACAAATTTATACTCGTGTCTTGCTTAAATCCAAGTTGTTCCACATCTACCACTATCAGAACTGTGCCGTTGCTTGATAACGAGACAATTCCGATTTCAGGTGCTAATAAGACGATTTTTGGCTGTTCCACAACATTTTCTGGCGGTAAACCTGACAGTTGTGTATTTGGCCCCAAATATCTTGCACAGATTATCAAATTTAGTGATTTCGGAAAAAATGTGAAAAGAGTGGCTAAATTCACCATTTTGAACGATCCTTTCCGTGTCAAAACTGAAATATCAGACTTATGAATTATTTTAAACAAACAAAAAAAGCCTTTGGTCTTGTCGAGGTGTTGCTGGCCTCGACGATTATTATCACGGTGATTTCATCGTTTGTTTTCGTGTCTCAGGGAGTCTTGACTGCGACAGGACGGACGGCTGATCGTATCCAGGCGGCGAGTCTGGCAGCAGAAGGGATAGAGATGGTCAGACAAATTCGCGATACGTCTTGGATTGATCAAAAAAATACTACGACTTGGGGAAAGTGGGTTTGGTCAATCTTTTCAGAAACCCCTAATCCAGCCAAATTTTATGATCCTAATTTTTCTAGTGGTAAATATTTTCTAATAACGACAACAAATGGGCGGGATATCACTTTAAATGGCGCAACGTATCGTAGGAAACTCGCAATTACAAAAATACCTTTTACCTCAGGAATGATGTCAAGCTCTACCACTTCCAAAAAGCAACAGTTGAAAGACTTATCATATAAGGTCACAGCGGAAGTCACCTCTGTGGACGATTCGAAAATTATTGTTACTATTTCAGAAATACTGACAAACTGGCGGCCGAATTTCTAATATTTACCACTGTTGCGCAATTCATATAGAAGTGTCATTCTGAGGTAACGAAGAATCCGTTCGACTTCGCTCAGGACAGGTCTATCAGATCCTTCACCTTCAGGACAACATCGGTTCAGGATGACAATTATACAACTAGAAGTGTCATTCTGAGGTAACGAAGAATCTGCTAGATCCTTCACCTTCAGAGAAACATCGGTTCAGGATGACAATTATACAACACTGATAATAATCACGAAAATGCCTATCTCGACTTGGCGGTCGAGCCAAGGCGGACGAAATATACAAAAATACAAAAAATCACATGTGTTGTCATTGCGAGCCCGTTCGACTTTGCTCAGGGCGTGGCAATCTATCAAAAGGATTTATGAAAATTATTAGAACAAATCAATTCGGTAAAGCTTTTACTCTCCTCGAGGTTCTGATTGCGACTTCGATCTTTGCTGTCGTGATGATTATGACGACAGGCGTGATCTCTCAATCGACAGCGTATCAGACCAAGACCAAGACACTGCGTGATGCTTCTGAAGAAACAGCTCGCATCGCTGATGCTATATCGCGAGATTTGAAAGCGGCGTCTGGCTCCTTCACTCTTTTTGACAAATCCAATAATCACCATCTGATGAAAAACGGGGTTGCAATGCTTGATACTGATGGAAAATTTCTTACTACGTTAAAAACTCAACTTGCTGCGCCGAATGATGTAGATAATTTTACCACTTATCCAGCGTCGGTTCTGATCATAAATCTGGAGTCAGCCGGTGCATTTAGAATTTATTATAGTAAACCAGGCACGCCGAGCGTAATTTATGCAAAGACGTATGATAAAGCATCTTCGGAATTTGGCAAGTGGTATAGTAAAGTGGCATCAGACGAGACGCTAAAAATTGTATCTACAGCACCAGGAAATCCAAATCTGTTGGTTAAAAATTTAATTGTTTCAACTAATAATAACCAGATTTCAACATTTGAAGGTGACAACAAGCTCGACACCTCGGCTGGGTTTACTGGCTATACTGCTACAGATATTGGTACCGCACCACATGCTCAAAGTTACATAAATTTCTATGTTCATTCTCGTACCGACGGCTATGCTTCACTTCCGCCGACAAATCGAGCGGAAAGTTACTTGCGGTCGATGGTGACGATGCGCAATTACGCGAATTAGTCTGGCGCAGATCCCTGGGGTGGCTTTTTGCAGAACTTATTTAGTATCGAACCGGACTAATTATAGTATTGAGTCGGGCAGTTCAGGGTTGTTTTGACTGTCCCACTGTCAAATCTGCGTACGTACGCAGATTTGACAACAAAAAAAATAGCAGTCGAGAGCAAGTTACTCGTTATGTGGAATATTTGAGCAAAAAAATGAAGAAATCAAGTAAGAAAATTATCAAATTAACTGCTAGTCAAATACTGATAAATATTACCAAATTGGGAGTGCCATTTTTTACAAAAAGCAGTACATATAGTGTCAGTGCAAATAAGTTTGCTGATGAATTAGAGGCTGAGGAATCGGAAATAAAAAGTAAGATACAGTATTTGAAGCGTCACGGATATATCGAAGATTTTGTCGAAGGGAAGGAGAGATATTACGAAATCACGCCAAAGGGGGTTAATAAGATTGAGCAGTCGCAATTCGAGGATTCTTTTGATTTGGATTTTGGTAGGTGGGATGGTAAATGGCGCATCATTATTTTTGACATTCCAAAAGCAAAAAATCGTGCGCGGGATTGTTTCCGCAGGAAATTAGTGAAAGCTGGATTTCAAAATATTCAGGCAAGTGTGTACGTGTTTCCGTTTGAATGCGCAAAGCCAATTGCACAATTATCGAGCGAGCTTGGGCTTAGGGGAGAAGTTGTGGTGATGATATCGGAGATCATTCAGGGCGAAGAAAATTTAATTAAACAGTTTATTGACGTTGGTATTCTACAAAAAGCCGATTTATCGGCCTAGTCAAATCTGCGTACGTACGCAGATTTGACGTAAGTGTTTAGCGATGACGGAATCACTATTTGTCCCGATTTATCCCCTGAATCAAAACGCAAGCTGTGTTTCTTGCGTTAAACTGTTTTTTTCTATATTCTTATATAGAGAATCATTAATTTAATAAAAATGAAAAAGATTTTCTCAGGCATTCAGCCGAGCGGGGTGATTCATCTCGGAAATTATCTCGGGGCGATCAAACAGTGGGTCGAGCTACAGAGTCAGGTTGATGAGGCGATATTTTGTGTCGTCGATCTGCATGCCATCACAGTGCCACAAGACCCGGAAGCGTTGAAGCGCAATATTTTGTCGGTTGCCGCGCTTTATCTCGCCGCCGGTATCAATCCGGAAAAATCAATTATCTTTGTCCAGTCAACTCGTCCGGAACATGCCGAGCTGGCTTGGATTTTGAATACTGTTACAAAAATGGGGGAGTTGTCGCGGATGACACAATTCAAGGATAAATCTCAGAAAGAAACTGTAGAATCAGCCTCTGTCGGTCTTTTCGATTACCCGGTGCTGATGGCGGCCGATATCTTGCTTTACAACACGACGGCAGTGCCGGTCGGAGATGACCAGAAGCAACATGTCGAGCTGGCGCGAGATTTAGCGATGAGGTTCAACTCGAAATATGGCGACACCTTTGTCGTGCCAGAGCCTTTGATACGCAAGGAGTCAGCTCGAATCATGGGGCTTGATGATCCGACAAAAAAGATGAGTAAATCAGCTGGATCATCACTTAGTTATCTTGCTGTCCTCGATGATGCTGAGACGATATCAAATAAAATCAAGCGAGCGGTGACTGACTCTGGCAACGAGATTAAGGCTGGGTCAGATAAACCAGCGATAACAAATCTGCTTAATATTTTTTCTGAAGTTACCGATCGATCAGTTGTGGAAATAGAAGCAGATTTTGAGGGTAAAAATTAC
Source organism: Candidatus Berkelbacteria bacterium CG10_big_fil_rev_8_21_14_0_10_43_13 (assembly GCA_002773985.1). GTDB lineage: Bacteria > Patescibacteriota > UBA1384 > XYA2-FULL-43-10 > 1-14-0-10-43-13 > 1-14-0-10-43-13. The sequence goes on along the minus strand of PEZW01000009.1, from coordinate 14,339 downwards.
GGTGATTTCAAAAACTCATTGTCTGAAGCTGTGGTTTCGTATCTTTCACCGATTCAGAAAAAGTATGACGAAATCATAAATGATGAAACCGGCTTGAAAAAAATCTTGGCCGACGGTAGTCGGCGAGCCGGCGAAATTGCCAGCGGTACTCTTGTAAATGTTAAGGAAAAGATCGGGCTTGGTTTATAAATGAAACAATTATTTATAAATACTGATGGGGGATCGCGCGGAAATCCCGGTCCGGCAGCGATCGGGGTCGCTTTTTTTGATGAAACTGAAAAAGTATTACGCACTCATAAGTCTAAGATTGGTGTAGGGACAAATAATGAGGCTGAATATCAAGCGATCATCGAAGCACTGAAGATTTTAAATAGTGGTAGCATTGCTGGTTTGGGTGAATTGGTAGACTCCAAGATTATTTGTCGACTTGATAGTTTGCTCGTTGTCGAGCAGGTCAGTGGTCGCTGGAAGATCAAACAACCCCATATTGCACAATTTAACATCGAAATTCACAGACAATTAGCTGATTTAGATTTATCTGTCTCGTTTGTTCATGTTCCGCGGGAACAGAATAAATTAGCAGATAAACTGGTCAACGAAGCTCTTGACGGAGAATAAAATTGGTGCAGACAAAATATTTTATCAGCGCAATTCCAAACTCGAAGGAAGATTCGGTCGAAGAAATCGGGCCGAATATTTTGAGAATAAAAATAAATGCCAGACCGATAGATGGTGAGGCAAATAAGCGCTTGATAAAAATTTTAGCGGATTATTTCAAAGTTGCAAAAAGCCAGATTGAGATCAAAGCCGGCACAACATTTCGGCAAAAAATTGTTTTGGTCTCAAAAAACGATTAGGACAGCCAGTGTTTTAAATTTAAGACTTACACGTTTCATTAGTATTGCTGATTTGTGTCATTCCCGCCCCGTATCAAAGTACGGGGTAAACTCCAGCGGGAATCCAGGCGAGACAAGTAATACTTGGATGCTAAGTATAACTCAACTTATCTGGATCCCCGGGTCATGGCGTTGCCTGCCCGAGGATGACAACAAGCGCGTAGGTTCTAAAGCTAATATCTTCTCGCCATGTCGACAAAAATTAAAACTTTTGATTTTAGCTTGATGATCATCCCGATTATTTTTACTGTTATTGGTGTCTCAGTCATCTATAGCTTGGTTTTGGGTACAGCGAGTGACGGCTTGGCAACAAAGCAGGGGGTTATTGCTCTGTTTGGAATTGTCGCAATGCTGGTGGCGTCTTTTTCTGACTATCGTTTTTTCCGCGGTGTCGCACCAATAACTTATGTCATTTCAGTTGTTTTGCTCATTTTGGTCAATTTTTTTGGCAAAACGACAAATGGGGCTGAAAACTGGCTGGATCTAAAATATTTCCAATTGCAACCGTCGGAATTAGCAAAAGTGTTTCTGGTAATTTCTATGTCGGCGTTTTTTTCAAAATTAATTAGCCGAATTCGTTGGTCGCATATTTTTATTTCGCTGTGCTTGCTAGCACCACCATTAATACTGATTTTGAAGGAACCAGATCTGGGCACAGCTGTTGTCATCATGGTCACTTATCTGACTATTTTATTGCTCGCAAAGCCAAGTGCTTCGAAAGTAGCCATTATTTTTTTGGTCATAGCAGCCGCCTGTGGTGTCATCACATTGTCGTACAAAAATGTCGGATCATTTGGTCGTCTACTGGCGACATATCAGAAGGAGCGTATAGCGGTTTTTCTTGACCCTTCCCTTGATCCGTATGGTCGGGGTTACAATATCAAGCAGGCGCAGATCACTGTCGGTTCTGGGGGGATCACTGGTAAAGGGCTAGGGAAAGGATCACAGAGTCAATTGCAATTTTTACCTGAAGCTCATACCGATTTTATCTTTGCCGGGATCGCAGAATCATACGGTTTCCTCGGTTCGTTTGTTTTGCTTGTTTTGTATTGTTTTTTTATTATCAGATTTATCGACATTGCGGCACTATCAAAAGACAATTTCGGCATGTTGCTTGTCTTTGGTCTCAGCTCGATGTTTCTGATCCAGCTGGTGATTTCAGTCGGGATGAATCTCGGCATCTTGCCGGTGACAGGGATTCCTTTGCCATTTTTGAGTTATGGTGGTACATCCTTGTTTGTCAGCTATTTTGCCGTTGGTTTAGCACAGAGCGTTTACATCCGCCATCACAAAATAAACTTCTAGAATTATCAAATCATGGAGAACGAGATTTGAGTAACTGCTCACACATCTTGTCATTTCGACCCTATGAGCTCTGCGAATAGTCGGAGAAATCTTTTGTTAAACAAAAAACAAGATCTCTCCACCCTCGACGAACCGAGGAGTCGAGATGACAATGTGAAGTGAGTGAGAGCAGTTACAGATTCCTAGTATTGACAAAATATATGGATGTGCTAATATCAATCTATATTAGCCCTCGGGCTTTTTTAGATTAAAAAAGAATTTGACGGAGCAAAAATGTTTGCGATTATCAGCCACAACAAAGGACAGTACAAAGTTGAGCCCGGCAAGACTTATCGAATCGATAGTCAGGGTGAAACGGAAGACAAGAAAATGAAGTTTGACGAAGTTTTGCTGGTCTCTGACGACAAGACAGTCAAAGTTGGCGATCCCACGATCAAGGGAGCGACAGTTGAGGCGGAAATTCTTGGTGAAGTCAGAGACAAAAAAGTTGGCATTCTCAAATTTCACGCCAAAAAACATTACAAGAGATACAACGGCCACAGACAACAGTATACGGAAATTAAAATCTCAAGTATTAAGTCTTAATTATGAAATCAATTCCAAACTATTTTAGAGGTGTCTTGGGGGAGTTAAGAAAAGTTGTATGGCCGACACGGCAACAGGTCATAAACCATACGATAATTGTGTTAGTTTCGGCTGTTGTAGCCATTGCTGTCACATCACTTATAGATACCGGATTAACATATCTAGTCCAATATTTAGTTCAAGCTAGGAGCTAAGGGGATGACAAAAGCAAAAGAAAAAATTGAAGAAGAAATTAAAGACTTGGTGGGCGATAAAGCCGAGCTTGAAGAAGTGCCGACTGAAGCAAAAGAGATAGCTGAAAAGCCGGTAAAAACCATCAGCAAAGATAAAAGGTTTTTGACATTGAAGCAGACCGGTGAGCAAAACTGGTATGTTATCCATACTTATTCTGGTTATGAAGAACAGGTTGCTGAATCACTAAATCAGCGTATCGAATCGATGAATATGCAGGACAAAGTTTTTGACATTATTGTGCCAAAAGAGAAGCAAATTGAAATAAAAAACGGTAAACGCAAGATCATCGAGAGAAAAATTTTTCCAGGTTATGTTTTTGTGAACATGATCGTGACTGATGATTCATGGTATGTTGTCCGAAATACCCCAAATGTGACTGGTTTTATCGGCTTCGGTGTCAGACCAACACCAGTATCCAAGGAAGAAATTGACCGCATCAAGAAGCGGATGGGTGTCGAAGAGCCAAAATATCAGATTGATCTGCGTGTACAAGACTTGGTCAAGATCACTGACGGAGCGCTCAAAGGTTTTGAGGGCAAAATCGAAGAGGTTGACCAAGGCAAAGGCAAGCTCAAGGTTCTTGTCAATATGTTTGGACGTGAGACCCCTGTCAATCTTGATTTCCTACAAGTAAAAAAAGTTTAATGGCAAAGCAACCGCTAAATACTAAAACTTTACTAAACTACGAAAATTTTTGTAGTTTCGTACTATTTTCGTAATTCGCGGTTTAGTAAGGAGTTTTCATGGCGAAACCAATTAAGGCAATCGTAAAATTACAATGCAAAGCTGGTAAAGCAAATCCAGCACCTCCAGTCGGTACTGCTCTCGGACCGCATGGTGTTAATATCGTCGAATTTTGTCAAAAATTCAACGAAGCGACACGAGACAAGGGTGATATTGCAATTCCTGTCATCGTGACTATCTATGAAGACAGGACAATTTCTTTCGTCTTGAAACAGCCGCCTGTTGCCGATTTGATTATCAAGTCTTTGAAAATTGAAAAAGGCTCTGACAATTCCAAAAAAAACAAAGTTGGTAAACTTTCAAAAGATCAGCTAAAAGAAGTCGCTGAGGCAAAGATGGCTGATCTAAATGCTCACGATATCGAAGCAGCGATGAAGATCGTCGCCGGCACAGCTAGAAGTATGGGCGTCGAAGTCGAGGAGTAATTCAATTTTTTCTATTTTTTCATTTGTACATTTGCACATTTAAAATGAATAAATGCATAAATAACTAAATGTACCACTGTTGCGCAATTCGTATTGAAGTGTCATTCTGAGGTAATGAAGAATCCGTTCGACTTCGCTCCAGCCTTCGTTAAAGCTACGGCAGGCAGGCAGGACAGGTCTATCAGATCCTTCACCTTCAGGACAACATCGGCTCAGGATGACAATTACGCAACACTGGTAAATGTACAAATAAAAATATCCTGCGGCTTGCGCCGCAGGATATTTTATAAAGTAGGTGCCGTCTGTGAGTTTAAGTGAAAGGAGGGGCAACACTTGCTGTCACAGACAACATAACTTTATATCTAAATCATTATAGCAAATTTATTTATCATCAGTCAAATGGAAAGCAAATTAATTTTAAAAGTAAGACAGCATCATACTATTACCAATCTTATCGAGAAGCTGACTGGTTTTGGCTATGAGCAATCTGACCATGAGATTTCATCAGGCCAATTTTACCATCTCGGTAGCAACATCAGCATCTTCCCTGTTAATAGTGCTGAGCCAGTCATGGTAGATTTTTTTGGCGACGAGATTGACTCAATTAAATATTTTGAACTCAGAACTGGTAAAAAAACTAAAACATCAAATAGTGTTTTAATAGAATACAATTTGCTAAAACTTGAAGGTGTAAAGATAAAACCAGGCAATTATATTGTTCATCTTGATCAAGGCATTGGCTTGTTTGCACATAAAGAAGTTCTTGAAGTTGAGGGAGAACAAATTCAGTATATTGTGATCAATTATTTAAACGATGATGTCTTGCGGGTACCAATCAATCAGATAAACAAGCTTTCACGTTATATTGGTATAGGTAAAAGGCGACCGCGATTGAGCAAGCTAGGTAGTGCGACCTGGAAAAAGACGTATCAGAAAACATATGATGATGTCATACTTATGGCCAGAGATCTTCTCGAAGTTTATGCATCAAGAAAAATTGCCGATAAAAATCCACTTAATTTTAACAAAAATTGGGAAGAGGAGATCATCAAAACTTTTGGTTTTGTTGAAACCTCGGACCAAGTTCAAACCATTAGAGAGGTTTATTCTGATCAGCAAAAAGTCGCACCGATGGACAGACTGATCTGTGGCGATGTTGGTTTCGGGAAGACCGAGGTCGCTATTCGAGCAATTGCTCAAGCCGTAGCAAACGGATATCAGTCGGCAATGCTAGCGCCAACCACAATTCTCTGCGAACAGCACTACCGTTTTTTTCAGAAAAGATTTGCTGGGCTTCCGGTTGAAATCGCTCGTTTGAGTCGATTTACTAGCCGCGAGGAGTCAAGACAAATACTTGCTGATACACAGTTGGGCAAGATTGATATTTTAATCTCAACTCATAAAATCTTGCACGCTGACTTAAATTTCAAAAATCTTGGTCTGCTTGTCGTAGACGAAGAGCAGAAGTTTGGGGTTAAGGATAAAGAAAAGCTAAAGAAAATTAAAAACAATGTTGATGTTTTGACTCTGACAGCAACACCAATTCCACGAACACTATTTATGGCTCTGTCCGGACTTCGGGATATTTCACGTCTTTACTCTCCTCCAGCTGGGCGGAAAGAAATTGTGACAAAAGTAGAAAAGTATGACGACGTCATAATTAGTAAGGCAATATTAAATGAGATAAAAAATGGTGGTCAAGTATATTATCTTCATAACGAAGTTGCGACTATTACTGGCATCAAGCATAAACTTGAAAAACTGCTGCCCGGCTTGGTTATCAAAGTAGCTCATGGCCAAATGGCTGAATCAGCACTTCTAGGCGTTATGTCAGAGTTTACGGCTGGTGAGATCGATGTTTTGGTTTGCTCGACAATTATTGAAAACGGTTTAGATTTGCCAAACGTAAATACTCTGATCGTCGACGAAGCAGATCGATTTGGCTTGTCACAGCTCTACCAAATACGAGGTCGGATCGGTCGTAGCTCGAAACAGGCTTACGCTTTTTTCACCCACAAGGATAAAAAGTTGACTCAGAACGCCCTGAAGAGATTCAAGGCAATTTCTGAAAACACCGAGCTTGGTGCCGGGTATGATATCGCTCTGTCTGATCTGGAAATTCGCGGCGGTGGCAATATTCTCGGTCGCGATCAACATGGCAACATGGAGGCAATCGGTCTCGTGCTTTATTCAAAACTTCTCGAAGCGGCCATTCACAAACTCAAAGCCAACTCAACTGACCAATCGATAAATAAATAAACTAGGGACTTGCGCAAAAAGGACATCGCCAATCCTGTTTTAGTTAAATACAATACCCTAAAAACAAACGGCCGTTGTAAAATCAGGTATTAAAAAATGGGGGTAAAAGTTAATTGATAATTTTTTGTTTTTGTATATTTTTTTGTTTTTGTGTTTTGTTTGGCTTGTTTTTGTTAGAATTGGTATATGGCAAAAAGTATTGAGGGGAAATATTTACTAGCCCTTGCAGCAAATCCGAAGATCGGAAGCCAAACACTGAAAAAAATTACAGCTGCTTTTGCTGACCCGGCGGAGATATGGCAGATTTCTGGGGGAGAAATCAGGTCCAAGCTGGGCGAGAAGATCGCGCTCAATGTTGTTGAAGCACGGAAAAAATTTAATCCAGACGAAGAAATTTCTAAACTGAGCAAACTTGATGTCGGTTATATTACGATGTACGACAAGGAATATCCACCCCTGCTTCGTGAAATTCCTGATTATCCGGTGATTTTATTTGTTCGCGGTGATCCAAAAGTATTAAACATGCCGTCGATTGCTGTAGTTGGTAGTCGGAAATATTCCACATATGGGGCCAAAGTAGCGACGACACTGACTGGCGGATGTACAAGTAATGGTTTAGTAATTGTTTCAGGCTTGGCACTTGGCATCGATGCAATAGCACATCGATCGGCTCTGGACAACTGGGGTATTACAGTTGGAGTTGTTGGATGTGGGCTCGATCGCATCTATCCTGTTTCAAACTATCAACTCGGTGAAGAAATTATTTCATCTGGCGGCACAATTATCTCTGAATTTCCGCTTGGCGTGCCACCAATGAAACAAAATTTTCCAATGCGCAACAGAATCATTGCCGGCTTGGCGCTCGGTACTTTGGTCATCGAAGCGGCCGAAAGTTCTGGTTCTCTCATCACTGCCGGTCTGGCTCTGGAATACAATCGCGAAGTTTTTGCCGTTCCGGGCAACATCGATTCGCAAACCTCGGCAGGGACGAACAAATTGATCAAGGATGGCGCCATCCCGGTGACTGAAGCTGGCGATATTTTGAAAGTTTTAAACATCGAGGAAAAAACAAATCAGACTAAGTCACGAGAAATATTGCCCGAAACTGACGAGGAGAAGAAAATCGCCGAAGCGTTGGCAAATGGCGAAAAGTCAGGCGACGAGCTTGTTCATTTGACAAAACTAAACGTAATAAGCTTAAATATGACACTGACGACCATGGAAATGAAGGGGATGATCGAGAATATTGGAGGAGGAAGATACAAACTTAAATAATTTCTAATTATTAATTTCTAATTTCTATTCAAGTCCTAATTTCTAATTTTTAAACATTAATATAGGACTAAACGATTCCCATATTTGTCATCCCGCACTGTAAGCTTGAGAACCTGTCCTGAGCCCCGAAGGGGACCCTTTGGGTCGAAGCCGAACGGGTGCGGGATCTTGAATAGTAAGATCCCTGCTCTCCAGCCACAGGCAGGGATGACAGGAACAGCGTAAGTCCTAATTAATAATTTAAAATTGAATAAAAATTTAGAACTAAAGATTAAACATTTAGCAAAGTGATCGGTTGTTTGTACTTTCATTACTCTTTTGTTATCGTAATCTAGTAACAAAAACAAAAATTTGGAGCAAAGTGAATCTAGTCATCGTCGAGTCACCAGCAAAAGCAAAAACCATTGAAAAGTATCTTGGTAAGGACTACAAAGTCCTGGCCTCTTTTGGTCATGTTCGTGATTTACCTCAAAAATCTCTTGGGATTGATTTGAAAGACAACTACAAGCCAGAATATGAAATTTTACCAAAAGCAAAGAAGACGATTGCGGGGCTGAAATCCATCGCCACAAAAGCAGATATTGTCTATCTGGCAACTGACTTGGATCGTGAAGGAGAGGCAATTTCATGGCACCTAGCAGCAGCGCTAAATTTGAAAAAATCAGCAGTGACAAAGCGAATTGTCTTCAACGAGATTACCAAGACGGCGATCGAAAAAGCGGTCAAAAATCCTCAAGAGATTGATATCAATTTAGTCGATGCACAGCAGGCTCGTCGTGTTCTGGACCGCCTAGTTGGCTACAAACTGTCACCACTTTTGTGGAAAAAAGTAAAAAAAGGGCTTTCGGCCGGACGTGTGCAATCGGTCACAGTGCGCCTTGTGGTCGAAAAAGAACGCGAAATTGAAAACTTCAAGCCGATTGAATATTGGGTTTTGGGAGTAAGATTATCACAGCAGGGTAAAGAATTAATTTTTCCGGCATATCTGACAGAAATTGATGGTAAAAGTGTTACTAAATACGACATTAAGACAAAGGACCAAGCTGGCAAGATAACTGCTGATCTGGAGAACTCAAAATACACTGTTGCTGATGTCAAGCACGAAGATTCGATCCGCAAGCCGGCAGCACCGTTCGCAACCTCGACGCTTCAGATGGAGGCGTCACGCAAACTTGGTTTTTCGCCGAAACAAACGATGGTCTTGGCTCAGCATCTCTACGAAGCTGGACACATCACTTATATGCGCACGGACTCGATCAATCTCTCATCAGAAGCGATCGGCGCGATCAAGAAAACAATTCTTGATAATTATGGTGAAAAATATCTGTCGGCGACAGCTCGGATTTATGCAACCAAGACCAAGCATGCCCAGGAGGCCCATGAGGCAATTCGCCCGACACACTTCGATAAACTTGAAGTTACAAATGATCGCCGCGGCCAGAAGCTCTATGACCTGATCTGGAAACGCGCTGTCGCAACTCAGATGAGTGATGCTGTTTTAGATATTTTGACAGTCAAAATCGGAGCGAAATCAGATAAATATATTTTCTCGGCCAAAGGCGAGGCGGTAAAATTTGACGGTTTTATGAAACTCTATTTAGAGGGACATGACGAAGAGAGTGAAACGCAAGTGGCGAAGATACCAGAGCTGAAAAAAGCTGAGGAATTGAAATATATTGAGAAGATCGAAGAGCAAAAATTTACTGAGCCACCAAAGAGATACTCTGAAGCGACACTGGTCAAAAAGCTTGAAAGTCTTGGCATCGGTAGACCGTCGACCTACGCGCCAACACTGGAAACGATCCAACAGCGTGGCTATGTCGAGCTTGTAGAAAAAAGATTTCAGCCGACAGACATCGGCAAAATTGTCACTGATCTTCTGGTCAAGCATTTTACAGAGGTTGTTGATTACAAATTTACAGCTGATATGGAGGATGAACTAGACGACATTGCTGATGGCAAGCGTCAGTGGCAAAAGGTTATCGATGAGTTTTATCAACCGTTTGCAAAAAATTTGAAGGAAAAGACGAAGGAAATCGATAAAAACGATATTATGCCAGTGGAGAAAACCGGTGAAAAATGTCCGGAGTGTGATTCTGAGCTAGTCATTCGCCATGGGCGTTTCGGTAAATTTATCGCTTGCTCGAACTATCCGACCTGCAAATATTCCCGACCCCTTGAGACAAAAATTGAATTAGACAATTCAGAGGTAACGACCGAGAACGGTGGAACAGAATCGCTAAAAGAAGCTGAAACCGAAAAATGTGAAAAGTGCGGTGGTAAGATGATTTTGAAAGAAGGCCGTTTCGGTAAATTTCTCGCATGTGAAAATTATCCGAAGTGCAAAAACACTATAACCATCGTCGGCAAGACGGGAATTAAATGTCCGAAGTGCGAGGAAGGCGAGGTAATCGAACGTCGGACAAAGCGAGGCAGAAAGTTCTGGGGATGTTCGAAATATCCTAAGTGTGATTATGCAAGCTGGGAAGAGCCAAAAGAAAATGACAAAATCCAAATTCCGAATGACAAATAAAAATCTAAATTTTAAAGTTTGAATGTCAAATTTTATCAGGTTAAAAACTGAACTCTGACATTTTAGGATTTACGCGCTTGCTGTCATCCTCGGGCAGGTCTTCGATTGCACTCAGACTGTGAGCGGCAGTCGAACAGCAACGCCATGACCCGGGGATCCAGGTAAGTTGAGTCATATTTGACACCCAAGCATTGCTTGCCTCGCCTGGATTCCCGCCTCCGCGGGAATGACACAAATTAGTAATACCAATGAAACGTGTAGGTCCTAATTTTATTAGAAATTAGAAATTAGGATTTAGAAATTATTTTAAATTATGTTACCAGAAAGTGTTCAAAATTTGATTGATGAGTTTTCTCGACTCCCCGGGATCGGTCCGAAGACAGCGGCCCGATTGGTTTTTTATTTACTGACAAAACCGGAAAACGATCTAAATTTACTCGGTCAAGCGGTTTTGAATTTAGCCAATAATTTAGTCTTGTGTCAGAGCTGTTTTAACATCGCTGACTCCGAAATATGTTCGATTTGTGAGAACGAAAAGAGAAACCATTCTCTGGTTATGGTCGTCGAAGAACCGCTTGATGTTATCGCGCTTGAAAAGTCTTTTGGATTTGATGGTATATATCATGTTCTTGGTGGTGTGATTTCGCCGATAAATGGTGTCGGTCCAGAGAATTTACGAATCGATCAACTAATAAAAAGAATCAAGAAAAAAGATATTAGTGAAATTATTCTAGCGACAAACCCCAATCTCGAGGGCGAAGCGACGGCGGCCTATCTGAAAAATAAAATCAAAGATGTCAATGATTCGATTACGATCACAAGGATTGCTCGTGGTCTGCCGATTGGCGGCGATCTGGAATACGCTGACAAGGTAACACTGAAGAGATCTCTCGAAGGTCGGCGCGAATACTAGCCAACCGCGAAATCGCGAACTATACGAAAATACGAAAATTATTCTTAATCTTCCACATTGGATTGTATATTCACCACTGTTGCGTAATTCAATCCGGTTTGTCATTGCGAGAGGCAACGAAGCAATCTTTCATGATAGATTGCCGCGCCTTGCAATCCGCCAGCTGGCGGACCAATGGCCCCCACTCCGCCAAGGCTACGAGGGGCACGGTCGCAATGACAATTATACAACACTGGTATGTTCGTATATTAGTATTTTTTGTACTTTCGTGTTTATCTGGCAACTTCATACTTCGTAATATTTGCAGAATAACTGTAGTCAGGGACAGTATAAATAGCCAGTTAAATCAATTAGTTTTATAAGTGATTGACAAGTGATGATTTGACTGTATAAAATCCAACTTGAGTTTGAATTTTAAAAACAAAAAGAGGAACGATGAGGGAAATTGAAAAATTTGTCTGTCCAAACTTGGATTGTAATTTCGTCGGTATTTCGGACGGTGATTGCCCAGAGTGTGGCGGTCAGCTTGAGAAGCCAAAAGGTGATGGATACCGTTATTCCAGTGACCTAGATGAAGACAAGGATCAGCCAGCGCTCACTTCCGATTATGACGATGACCCAGAATCAGTTCTCTGGTACAGTGATGGCGAAGAGAGCTACAGTACAATGTGACGAGCACGGATTTTTAACACAGATGAGCACAGATGGTATGAAGGTTTTGGTTTGTTTATTGGAAAAAACTCGAGTGTGAAACCTCGAGTTTTTTTATTAATTATGATAATGTTGTGGTATTGGTTTAGAATAAATACTGGACTTACGCGTTTACTGTCATTCCTGGCTGTGGCTTGAGACCAGGAATCTTGAGTTAATTATTTTAAGATCCCGTATCTTAAGCTTACAGTACGGGGTGACAAACAAGGGAAAAATGTAAACACATAAGTCCTGGTAGTATGAGTTTAAAACAAATAAATTTTCAAAACGATGAAATTTTACAACACTCTCAATCACAAAGAAGAAGAATTCAAGTCGATCACATCTGGTGAAGTCAAGATGTATACCTGCGGACCGACGGTCTATGATACCGTTCACATCGGTAATCTTCGCGCCTATACTTTTAATGATTTACTCAAACGCACCTTATCAGTGAATGGGTACAAAGTATTACATGTTATGAATATTACCGATGTCGATGACAAAACGATCAAACGATCTGGTGGTGAAAAAGAAAAATTTCAAGCATTGACGAAGGAATATGAAGCTAAATTTTGGTCTGATCTCAAGGAACTAAATATTTTGCCACCGACCAAAATAACTCGGGCGACTCAGTATATCGACAAAATTGCTAGCTTTATCGAAGAACTCTTGAGAAAAGATTTTGCTTACAAGACATCTGATGGTTCGGTATATTTTTCTATTGCAAAATTCAAAAATTACGGCCAGTTATCCCAGTTGCAAAATCGGGAATTAAAGCCTGGAGCACGCGTCACTCAGGATGAATACGATAAGGAAAACCCAGCTGACTTTGTTCTATGGAAAGCTTGGGATGAAGATGACGGTGAGATTTTTTGGCATCCTTCGGCTACGCTCCCTCAGCATGGTTCGGGACAGGTCAGGACAGGAACCAGTCTCGGCAAAGGGCGTCCTGGTTGGAGCATAGAATGCTCGGTCATGTCGACTGATTCTCTCGGCGACACTATCGATATTCACACCGGTGGCATAGATCTCGTCTTTCCTCATCATGAAAACGAAATTGCTCAATCCGAAGCTGAGACAGGTCATAGGTTTGTTAATTTCTGGCTTCACAACGAGCATCTGCTCGTCGATGGACGTAAAATGTCAAAAAGTTTAAAAAATTTTTATACTCTTGCCGACATAAAAGAAAAGGGTTTTTCGGCGCTTGATTTTCGTTATCTGATGTTGAGTTCTCACTACAGATCGAAACTAAATTTCACTTGGGAAGGGCTAGAAGCGGCCAGAAATGCTCGCGAGAAACTGAAACGCTTCATCGCCGAGAATCAGGTTGAGGGTGAGTATTGTAAAGTTTGTACCAAAAAATTCTATTCTAAATTGAACGATGACCTGATGACACCGGAAGCGCTAGCGGTTGTCTGGGAATTGGTCAAGGATGAGAAAAAAAGCATCGGCAAAAAAATTGCGACGTTGAAAAAGTGGGATGAGGAAATTCTCGGACTTGGCTTGTTTGACAAATTCGAGATTCCGGCGGAAATAATTGAGCTTGCCGAAAAACGTAAAATCGCACGCGTAGAAAAAGATTTCGAATTATCTGACAAATTACGGACAGAAATATTGAATTCTGGTTGGTCAATCGAGGATCTAGAAAACAACCAGTACAAAATTACGAAATAATGCAGTGTTGTCATTCCGACCGGTGCGGCTTGAAGGCGAAGCATTTGTGTTTATCTGAACAAAAGATCCTTCACTCCAGGTGCATCGTTCAGGATGACAGATAATTTTAATGTCATTCTGAGTTTACGAAGAATCTGCGATGATTTCTATTTAGATCCTTCATTTCAAGCGCATCATTCAGGATGACAGCACACATAGGGCTTATTAACTTAACATTGTCATTCTGAGCTGATGTGGCTTGAAGGCGAAGAATCTATGAAAGAATATTCTGTTTATATTTTGACCAACGTTTCAAATAAAGTGCTCTATGTCGGAGTAACAAATAATTTACGTCGACGTATGTACGAACACAAGAAAAAACTTATCCCGGGCTTCACTTCTAAATATAACTTAAACAAGCTGGTATATTTTGAGTCATTTAGTTCGATCAATGATGCTATTCAAAACGAAAAAAGAATTAAGGGATGGTTAAGATCGAAAAAGATCGCACTAATCGATAGTTTCAATCCGGGTTGGAATGATTTATCTGAGAATATAGACCCTTCACTCCAAACACACCGTTCAGGATGACAGCATATTTTGGTTAACTTTTATTGTCATTCTGAGCCGATGTGGTTTGAAGACGAAGAATCTATGTTTATTGCGACAGGAGATCCTTCACTCCCAGCACATCGTTCAGGATGACAGATAATTTTTATGTCATCCTGAGTTTACGAAGAATCTGCGCTAGCTAAATTGCAAGATCCTTCACTTCCAGTTCACCGTTCAGGATGACAAGAATGTAATGTTTTGAATGTCATTCT
>PEZW01000028.1:41603-41815 GCA_002773985.1 Candidatus Berkelbacteria bacterium CG10_big_fil_rev_8_21_14_0_10_43_13 | reverse complement strand
GTTTTGATCAAGGATTTTTTTCAATCACTTTGGTCGCGGCGTTCAGAATTAATCCCTGTTTGTCTAATGATGGCGATGGCAGCGATCCTGATTCATGGTCTTTTTGACACAACTTATTTCAAAAACGATCTATCATCAATATTTTGGCTGATTATTGCGCTTGCGGAGGTTTTGCATGTTCAAGCTGCCGAATAGAAGCGAATTAAGGATTA
>PEZW01000028.1:0-41519 GCA_002773985.1 Candidatus Berkelbacteria bacterium CG10_big_fil_rev_8_21_14_0_10_43_13 | reverse complement strand
GTTTTGCCTCGGGTGAATTTGCAAAAAATAAAATCATTACCGATTTTTCTAATTATTGTCTATATATTTTGGATTCTTTTATCATATTTCTGGAGCGAGGCAAGCACCTTGCAGTGGCTTCGTGGCGTTCGTTTTTCAGCCGTACCGATGCTTTTTCTCCTAACTTTGAGTTTGGCTAATTTTACCCAATCAGAAAAAAAATCCATTTTCAAAAGTGTTATCTGGGTCAGTGTGTTCATCGTCACTCTATCCATACCGGAACTAATCGGTGTCAAGCTACCACTAGTGACGGCGATCTCGAGTCAGGGGACACTCTCAGCTGATCATTTTGTCGGTGCGGCCAATCTGCATCGGCTCCAATCAGTCTTGGCTGGACCAAACGCTTTCGGACTATATCTCCTTGTTTTAATCACAATTGTCTTATCTTGGGGCAAAGAATTAAAAACACCAAAATGGTTGATCTGGGTTTATTTTTTAATTGCTATACTGACTTTTTCGAGAAGTGTCTGGATTGGGCTGGTAGTGCTTTCTTTTGTCGCCCTCGTTTCGCGTTACAAATTTAGGGTGACAAAAGTTGCACAACTTATAGCAATATTATTGATCGTTTGTGCCGGGATTTTTGTTCTGGCGCGAAAATCGGCGACAGTCAATCAAATTGTCACTCATGGAGTTTCGACAAATGAACGATTTGCTGAGTATAAACGAATTTGGCAGACCAGACATGACATCGGCTTGCTTGGTCGTGGTGCTGGTGATGCCGGGCCGACGACACAAAATCGACTTGATGATGGGCCAAATTACTGGACAGAAAGTACCTACCTAGATACATTTGAGGAGTTTGGTTTGATCGGCCTTTTGCTTTTTATAAGTATTATAGTTCTGTTGTGGCGCAAAATTGTAGTAGCACCGTCAGACAATCCGACATTTCGGACGGCTCGTCTGCTAGTTCCAGCTTTTCTTGTCGCCGGTCTTTTTATCAGTTTATATACCGGTCAAGTTGCCGTCTATACGTTTCTATTAATCCTTGGTTCAGCCGATAGTAATGAGGAGCAATTAGAATGAAAAAGAATTGGCAAAAATTTGTTTTTATATTTCTTGCGATACTAATAGTCTATTTGCCATTTCAGGTCTTTGCACAAGAATTTTTATTTAATGTCTGCCATTTTAGTGCTGGAACTTCCTTCTGGCTAGCGCATTGGTATGAATTTTTCATACTTTTGTTTTTTCTGGTTCGTATCAAAAAACATCTTTCAAGCGGCCGGGTGATCGCCCTGATTTTAATCGTTTTTGGTCTGATCTCTGCCGTCTTCTTGTCCAAGAGTGCGGGTCGCGGTATCGAGGGTTTCCGCTTTGATTTGTTTTTTCTGCTAACACTGTTTATCGCCTCTGATTTACCGGAAAAATTATCGCAGAGTCTAATTAAAATCTATTTAGTTCTGGCTGGGTTGATTTCAGCCTGGGCAATTGTCGAACGTTTTCTGCCGGTTCATTACTGGCAGAAATTGTTGAATTTCTCGCCTGATTTTGGTTTCGGCAACTACTTTGTCGGCCTGACGCCACGAAGTGACTCGATTTTTAACGGACCAAGCCAACTCTCTAATTATCTTTTGTTGGCGGCTGGCCTAGTTTTGGTAAGAATTGCTCGAGCAAAGAAATTTAACTGGACTGATTATTTGTATTACATGATCATAATTCTTGGTCTCGGCTTCGCTTATTCTCGGGCGGCTTGGATCGGCTTGGCAGTGATTGTCTTGCTCACACTGATTTTTGTTTTTAAAAGTTGGTCGGTTCGGTTTAAAATAATTTTTATCTCAATTATTGTGATGCTAATCCCTATTTTATCTGTCAAAACGGTCAGCGGCGGCAGTGCCACGGCATCAATTTTGACTCATGATACATCGCAAGTCAGCCACGAAATTGCTGCGACAACGACTCTGACAGAGATGAAAAAACGTCTCCGCCAGCCGGTCAAATTACTTTTTGGTTCAGGGCTGAGTTCGGCTGGACCGCTAGTGCTGAAATATCACGACGGTCTTATCTCCGAGTCATGGTACCTGCAAATTTTACTTGAGATTGGAGTCATTGGTTTAGTTTGTTGGCTTTGGTTGATAGTGGTTTTGTTTCTCGATATGATAAAGAAAAATACTGGTCTGGCTTACGGGTTGATCGCAGTGTCGATCGCGGCAATATTTCTTCACACCTTTGCTGATAGCCCAGCGACCAGCTGGACATTGTTTGCACTGATTGGTGCTAATTTAGGAAAAAAAGATGAGTAGAATCTTAATTGATGGTCGTTTCGTTGGGGTTGGGGAGTCGATCGGACGGTACACACTAGAATTACTGTCACACATTTTGGAATTGGACAAAAAAAATAGTTACACCTTGCTAATTCGCCCTGCCGGAGTAGATGCTTGCGGCGGAAGTTTTGACATTAAAAAATTGGAACTTGGGAATTTAATTAGAAATTCGGAATTAGAAATTAGAAATTTACAAATCAAAGTTTTGGATATTAAGCATTACTCGCTAAACGAACAAGTTGGTCTGTTGAAATTTCTTAAAAAAGAACACTATGATCTTGTTCATTTTCCTCAATTCAATCACCCGATTCGTTATCGGGGCAAATTTGTCGTGACGATTCATGATCTGATATTGCTAAATCATGCCAAGGCAAATTTCGTCAAAAGAGCAGCATTCTTGCCCGTGCTAAAATCGGCCGCGCGAGATTCGGCGGCGATTATCACTGCTTCGGAGGAAACAAAACGAGAAATAATTTACACTTTGCGAGGTCGCGAGGAAAAGATTAATCTTATCTATCATGGCATTGATCATTCTAAATTTAATATCACAGCCAAGAGCCACCGAGAACTTCTCGACAAGTTTTGCCAGAAAAATAAAATTGAAAATGATTATCTTCTCTATGTTGGTGCTTGGAAGTCACACAAGAATTTATCGCGTTTACTTGCGGCTTACGAGAAGTACGTTTTTGAAAATGAAAAATTTGTCCAGTTAGTTTTAGTTGGCAAAATTGACAGAAAAGAAAAAACGCTTCTAAAAGAAATTGCTCGAATTAACAGCCGAGCAATGAAGCAATGGAGCAATGAAGCAATTGTGACTTCTGGTCCAGTTGGCTCTGACGACGAATTGGCCGCTATTTATGCCGGAGCGATTGCTTACGTGATACCATCGCTAGCCGAAGGTTTCGGCTGGCCGCCGCTTGAAGCAATGGCCTGTGGCACGCCGGTCATCTCGTCAAAAGTTTCCTGTATGCCGGAAATTCTGGGTGACGCCGCACTTTATTTCGACCCGTTAAATGTTGACGACATCACTGGTGCGATCAAAAAAATAATCTCTGACCACAGCCTACGACAAAAGTTGATTAAGTCTGGCCTAGAGCAGGTCAAGAAATATGACTGGGCCGAAACGGCTAAGCAGACGCTGGAAGTTTATAATTCAGTATTGAGTATATAGTTATTAAGTTATAAGTATATTTCAAGCGATCATTGTGAGATCCAGACTTGTCAAGATCTCGCAATGACGGTAAGAATATTTATTAAACGCTAGATGTCCGCCCTTCATGGGGGCGGACGTCTGCTCTGCGACTTTTCTGAACGAGGCAAGCCGCCGGCCTTACTGGACAACCTCGAGCTCAGTCTCGACGAGGAGTCCATCGTTGTCACCGTGGACGTGGCAGACGATTCGGTGTAGACCAGGTTCAACCGGATTAAACCGGGCGAAGGTCTTGTTGAGACTGTGCTCCTTGCCATCAGGTCCGAACACAGCGATTCTGTCGGCGTTCAACTCACGTCTGGCCTCGCCCTGGACGATGCCAAACACTCGGACCTGTACACTCATCAGTACCCGGACAGGATTTCTTGGTGTCGCCTTGACCTTGTGGATACCGCCAGCTTCCATGTAAACCTCGATCTGTGACTCGAAGACTGGTGGAGGGCCGGCAATCAGAGTCAAGACCACCGGTTCGTTGCGACCCGGAATCTTGAGGCTGACGACATACACCCCCTCCTCCGCAATCCGAGCTATCGTGGTTTGCGGGTCGAAGAAGGTTCGCAGTTCGTTCCCATTGAGAGTTGTCGTCACGGTGATACCGCACTCGGGATCGAGGCGGTCAGCTCCGCTCGAGAGGTCTTCGACGACGAGCTTGTAGTAGCGACCAACTTTCAGTTCGTCACCGTCTTCAACCATCCCTCCGTCGATCTCCTGTAGTTGCAGGTAGACCGAGCAGGCTCTACTGTCAGTCATTTGGCTCTCCTGAGTCGGTAGAATAGCAACTCGGCGATTTGCCGAGCTTCGGGTCGGGCATAATTACTTTTACAACAATTATTATCTTTCGTCAAGATTGAAGAAATTTTGTGCTTGTGGTAAGTTGGCACTGATGGAAGTTTAAATTAAAAGTTATTGGATTATGAAGGTTTATTCGTGATTCAGCATTTTTAATTTAAATTAATGTGGGAGAGATTATGTACACGACTTCGATGACAATAGCGCTTGTCATGGCGGCTATCTCGATTATCTATGGCCTGCTTCTGGCGCGGCGCATCAGCAAGATGGAAAGTGGCAACAAGAAAATGACTGACATCGCCAAGGCGATTCAGGAAGGGGCGATGGCCTATCTTAACAGACAGTATTCGACTGTTGCTGTTGTCGCTGTCATTCTTTTTGTCGTTCTGCTCTACGCTCTAAATTATAAAGTTGCTCTCGGTTTCCTCGTTGGTGCGGTTTTTTCAGCCTTGGCTGGCTATATCGGCATGATGGTTTCGGTCCGTGGCAATGTCCGCACGGCTGAAGCTTGCCGCAAAGGCTTGCCAGCTGGTATGGACGTCGCCTTTAAATCCGGCACCGTCACTGGCTTGCTAGTCGTCGGCTTGGCACTTCTGGCTGTCGCTGGTTTCTATAGCTTTTTCAAAGATATCGATGCTCTGATCGGACTTGGCTTTGGTGGCTCACTCATCTCAATCTTCGCTCGTCTTGGTGGTGGAATCTTTACCAAAGCGGCTGATGTTGGCGCTGATCTGGTCGGTAAAGTTGAAGCCGGTATTCCCGAGGATGATCCGCGCAATCCAGCCGTAATCGCTGACAATGTCGGTGACAATGTCGGTGACTGTGCTGGCATGGCGGCAGATTTGTTTGAAACATACTCTGTCACTGCTATTGCGACGATGCTGATGGGACACCTTTTCTTCTCAGGTTATGAAAATGCTATCCTGTACCCGCTGGTTCTTGGCGCAGCTTCAATCGCGACCTCGATTATCGGTAGCTGGTTTGTCAAATTGAATAAAAAGTCCAAGAACATCATGGGCACGCTTTACCGTGGCTTGGCTGTTGCTGGTATTCTTTCGGCAATCGTTTTTTACTACATTACCAAATGGTTGATGACAGACAACGGCACTTATGCAGTCAAAGATCTTTATCTTGCCTCTCTTGTCGGTCTGCTGGTAACTGCAGCGATGGTTGTCATCACAGAATATTTCACTTCAAAGGATTACAAGCCGGTTCAATCTATCGCTGAGGCATCAAACACTGGCCATGGTACCAATGTTATCGCCGGCCTGGCCGTTTCGATGCGATCAACTGCTGCTCCTGTCATCATGATTTGTGTCGCCATTCTCTCAGCTTACTCGCTGGCTGGTCTTTACGGTATCGCTGTTGCGGCGATGGCAATGTTGTCTATGACCGGCATCATCGTCGCCATCGACGCCTTCGGTCCTGTGGCTGACAACGCTGGCGGTATCGCAGAAATGGCAGAGCTACCTGCCGATGTTCGTGTTCATACAGACGCTCTTGATTCTGTCGGTAACACGACCAAGGCTGTGACCAAGGGCTATGCCATCGGTTCAGCGGCCTTGGCGGCGATGGTTCTTTTCTCTGACTACACGCAGAAATTGGCCAATAGCGGTTCGCATTTATCTTTTGACCTGACCAATCCTTACGTCTTGGTCGGCTTGTTCCTCGGTGGACTCCTCCCATATTACTTCGGCTCATTGGCGATGGAAGCAGTCGGCAAAGCGGCCGGTGCGGTTGTCGTCGAAGTTCGACGACAGTTCAAGGAGATCAAGGGTATCATGGAGGGCAAGACGAAGCCGGAGTACGGTACGGCTGTCGATATCGTGACCAAGGCTGCTATTCGCGAGATGATTTTGCCATCAGTTATTACCGTCGTTTCGCCAATTCTGGTCGGCTTTCTTCTCGGTCCAGTTGCTCTGGGTGGCTTCCTGATCGGTGCAATTATCACCGGTCTCTTCGTCGCTATCTCGATGACCTCCGGTGGTGGTGCCTGGGATAATGCCAAGAAATACATTGAGGATGGCGCGCATGGTGGTAAAGGTTCCTTTGCTCACGCTGCGGCTGTCACCGGTGATACAGTCGGTGATCCTTACAAAGACACTGCCGGTCCAGCGATCAACCCGATCATCAAGGTTGTTAACATCATCGCCCTGCTGATCGCCAGCACCCTGATCACAACTACCGTCACCGCAACTGCCAAATACATTATCGTCGCCGTTCTAATCATTTTCATCGCTGGCGGAATGCTTCTCAGTGGGAAGAAGGCCAACAAGTCTATCAGCTAGTCAGCTTTATATGAAATCATCCAACGACACTGCCATTCATGAGCTTACTCTCGACCGGACTGAAGGGGATATAGCGGTCTTGCTTGATGCTGATGATGAGAAGATCGAGTTATCGGCAAAATTGTTGCCAAGAGAAGTCAAAGATGGTGAAGTTTTGATAATAACTGTCGCGACTGAGAAAGCCGAGACCAAGCGTCGTGAGACAAAGGCAAAAGAAATCCTAAACGAAATTTTGAGCAATTCAGACTAGATTTGCATAACACAATAAATAAAAAAGTCTCCGTGATGGAGACTTTTTTATTTATAAACTTTTGTCGAGATTAGGGCTGTGCCGGCGGGGTTGGTTGATCAGGAGTCGTGTCGTCTGTGGCAGCAGGAGTCGGCGTAGCCGGTGGTGTGGCACCATCAGTTGATTGGTCTGGCGTAGCCGGTGGTGTTGGCTCAGAACCGTCACCGGTCTCAGCTGCAGCTGGGTGCTCTGGCAAATCAATAACGGCGTCACGTTCGATCGGAACATCTGATATTGCCGGTGCAGCAGCTGTGTCGTCACTGGCGGGTTGTAATGTGTCTGTATCGGGATTGAGCGGTGAAGGAATATCTGATAATTCCTGTGACGAACTATCAGCTGGAGCTGCGGTTGAGGTAGTACCGGAAGCACTAGTATCAGCTGGCGTATCGGTCGGAGCCGCAGTAGTAGTAGTAGTTGCTGTTGCTGGATCTGGGGTTGCATTTGCATCAGCAGGCTGATTTTGTGTCGCACTTTGACTTAATACTCCATCAAGTGTTTCATCCTTTTTTTTCTTACCAAATGGCCACCATCCCATCACTCCTCCGTTTCATTTATTTTTTTTGTTAACATCCTAATTATTCATTATCCTGAAAAAGAAGTCAAATTTCGCAACTGCTCACTCGTATCTGTCGTTCCCACCCCGTATCAGAGTACGGGGTAAACTCCGGCGGGAATCCATGTAGCACAAATTTTTTATGGATCCCCGGGCTTCTCTCTCGAGCTTCACCGTTGAACCCGAGGATGACAAAGAGGGCGAGTGAGCAACTACTGAATTCTGTGTTCTGAATTTCACCAAGCTGTGTTATAATAAAGTCGAAATAAAATTAAATCGGGCTTGAACTCGGCGTGAAGATCAGACATAAATTTTTCAAGCGCAAATCAGTCAAAATCACTCTACTGGCAGTAGGAGCCTTTTTGGTTTTAGTGCTTTTGTCTTTTGCTATCTATTCGATATCTTTTAATTCAAAAGTCTACCGCAACCAATATCTAGGCGAGACCAAACTTTCCGGTTTGAGTCGGACCGACTTGACGACATTGATCAAAAAAAGGATTGCTAAAACTAGCGGGTCAACATTGACCCTGAAAAATTCTGATTCTGGAAAAACATACGAGATTAATCCAGCAGAGATTGGTCTCAACTATGATGTCGATGCGACAGTTGCAGTAATTTGGTCAGGCGGACGCAATAAAAGTGCGGTTACAGCTCTAAAAGAACAAATAAAAACTGTTTTTACTAGAAGTGATCATTCTGCAGTTTACACTTTAAACAGCGATGCGCTAGATCAAAAGATCATTGCGATTGCGGCCGAGCTTGATCATCCAGAAAAAGATTATTCGATTTATTACTCTGATGAGAAATTTCAACTATCGACCGATCGGACGGCTGGAGAGAGAGTGGATCAGAGTGAAATTAGCAGGCAGATAAAAAACCAAGTATCAAAAATTAAAATCAGTGAATATTCATTTTCACTCGAGAAGTATCAGCCTCAAATCGCAGAAGAGAACGCAAAACGAGCATTGAGTGACGCCAACAAGATTTTGGCTGGTGGAGATTTGACACTCAAGTCTGGCGCAGCTGATTTCACTGCAGATGCAGATACGCTTGGCGGCTTCATCATCTCTCAGCCAAATAACGATGATCTAAATCTGGTTCTCAACACAGAACGTGTCAAGAACTTTGTTTCTCAGCTAGCCACAAGTATAGACGTAGTACCGAGAGATGCTAAGCTGACAATTTCAGACGGAAAGGTCGGAGTCTTTCAACTTTCGCAAGCTGGTAAGACATTAGATCAAGTCAAAACTATTACTGATATTCAGAGTGCACTTTTTGCTAGGATCAACGATAGTGCAGTCGTCGACGCCGGTTTGATAAATCTAACTATCGCGACAAAACAGGCAGATGTCACCTCCGATGATATCTCAACATATGGCATTACTGAGGTTGTCGGGAGTGGAACAACAAGCTTTTACAACTCTCCGAGCAATCGAGTTCACAACATTACCATTGGCACCGCGGCGATCAATGGTGTGCTTTTGAAGCCTGGTGAAACATTTTCGACTTTGGGACACCTGGGTAAAATCGATGCTTCAACCGGCTATCTACCCGAGCTGGTGATCAAGAATGACAAAACCGTTCCTGACTTTGGCGGTGGGCTCTGCCAGGTTTCGACAACTCTTTTCCGAGCGTCGATGAACTCAGGGATGAAAATTACCGAGCGGCGCAATCACGCTTATCGTGTCAGTTATTATGAACCGCCGGCAGGAATGGATGCAACAATTTTTGACCCTTCACCTGATTTTAAGTTTGTAAACAACTTTTCGAGCTACATTCTCATCCAGTCTCAGATTGTTGGGACCAAACTTACATTTACATTTTATGGGACGAAGGATGGGCGCTCCGTCACGATGTCCACCCCCGTTGTATCCAATTATGTTGAACCACCACCACCAGTCGAGACTGCCAGCGATACTCTGCAGCCGGGCGAAAAAAAGCTGGTTGGTCACTCACACCAAGGTGCGACGACTGACTTTCAATACACAGTCAAAGCTACTGATGGTACCGTCTTGCAAGACAAAGGTTTTCACTCAGTTTACACCGCCATTGCTGAACAGTGGCTAGTTGGGCCGCCGGCACCAACTGAAACGCCACCGCCAACACCGTAGGTGGTTATTCACGGCCATCAATTGAAATGGAGGGGACTTGAAGCAATATCAATTTTATCAATGGTCATCCAGTGATGTCGTCAAACACTTTGAGACAAGTGCTGAGCTTGGTTTGACGCAGAAAAAGGCCGAAGCTCTTTTGGAAAAGAACGGTCCAAACGCTCTCTCAAAACGCAAAAATATCTCGGCATTTGAGATATTTCTGCGTCAATTTGGCAATCTGTTTATCTGGCTTCTTTTTGTCGCCGCCGCTATTTCATATTTTGCTGACGGAATGTTGCAAGCCTTGGTCCTGCTTTTTATCATCGTAATAAATATTTTGCTTGGTTTTTTTCAGGAATATCATGCTGAGAAGTCGATGCTTGATCTGGCTCGGTCATACCAAGCCAACACCTCGGTAATTCGCGACGGAAAAGGTAGAAATATTGAGAACGAAAAGATAGTTGTTGGTGATATTATCGAGCTGTCCGATGGTAATAAAGTGCCCGCTGATCTTCGCTTGATTAAAACAGAGTCGCTTACTGTCGACGAATCGGCTCTGACCGGTGAATCACTTGAAGTTCCAAAACAGACTACTGCTTGTAAGATCGAGACGGCTCTAGCTGACCGTAGCAACATGGTGTATGCCGGCACATTGATTGCTGCCGGACATGGTCGCGGGGTTGTCGTTGCTGTTGCTGATCAGACCGAATTTGGCAAAATTGCTGGTTTGGTCGAGGTTGGAGAAGAGAAAACACACCTGGAAAAAGAAATTTTGTATTTAGCGAAAGTTTTGGGCCTGATCGCCATCGTTCTCGCAGCAGTCATCTTTATCTTTGGCTGGCGCTCAAATATGCCTGTTTGGGAACTCTCGACTTTTACTATTGCTCTACTTGTCGGCATGGTGCCTGAAAGTCTGCCGACGGCAATTACACTTGCTCTTTCTGTCGGTGTCTCAAGGATGGCTCAAAAAAAGGCGATCGTCCGGCGGCTGGCCGTGATTGAAGCACTCGGTAGTGTCAATGTGATCGCGACTGACAAGACTGGAACGTTGACCAAAAACGAGCTATCACTTTCGGCAGTATACTTAGCTGGAAAAGACCTAGAAAAGCAGTCGTCACATTCAGCGCCTGCTACAGTCGATTTTCTTGAAAAAAGTTTAGCCTGCACCAATGTTTCGTCAGGCGATGCAGTTGATCGAGCGATCGCTGCCTCGCTGGCAAAAAATAAAAAAACTCAATCAAAGTTTAAAAAAATTACCGAGATACCATTTAGTTCACTGAAAAAGTTTATGGCCGTGACGGTCAAAATTGGCAATCGTAAATATCTTATTGCCAAGGGTGCGCCAGAAAAAATTGTTCAGCTCTGTGATTGTCGGAAAGGAGAGCAATTAAAAATTCTGGAAACGACCAAGGAATTAAGCAGCACTGGTTTCAAGGTTCTGGCTTTGGCTGAGAAAAAATTAGATGCCGGCGCGTCGAGCACTCTGCGTGGCTTGAAATTTCTTGGTTTGATGGCTTTTGCTGATGAGGCCGGTTTTGGGGTCAAAGAGGCGATAGAGAAGACGATTGCGGCCGGCATTCGCCCGATCATGATTACTGGAGACCACCTAGAGACGGCCAAGGCGGTTGCAAACTCGGTTGGATTCGATGCTTCTGACGACGAGATAATTTCCGGCGAAGAGCTTGAACATTTAAATAAAAAAGAACTAGCGATCGCGCTGCAAAAAGTCAAAGTTTTTGCTCGAGTCACACCGGAAGACAAGATAAACATCGTCTCGGCTTTGCGTGAAAATGGCTATTCTGTTGCGGTGACAGGGGACGGCACAAATGATGCCCCGGCGCTGAAGAAAGCCGACGTCGGCATTAGCATGGGGCTCCGAGGCACTGACATCGCCAAGGATGCCTCAGATATTGTCCTGGCGGACGATCACTACGGAACGATCGTCTCGGCCGTAGAATACGGCAGGACTATTCACGATAACATCCGCAATGTTGTCACCTTGCTTATCTCTGGTAATTTCAACGAAGTAACCCTGATTATCATTGCTTTTCTCTTTGGTCTACCAGTGCCACTTCTGACGATGCAGATTTTGTGGAACAATATGGTGACAGAAAATATCTCTGGCATCACGCTGGCGTTTGAGAAGCCGAGTCGGAGTGTATTGCGGCAAAAACCGCGACCAGTCAATACAAATTCGCTCAAGAAGTCGATCAAATACGCCCTAGCCCTGACTGTGCTCTCTTTTATTCTTAGTCTTGGCCTATACCTGTGGGGACTCAATTTCTCAATTGCAAAAGCGAGGACGCTTGTCTTTGTTTTTATAATCTTTGTTGAGCTTGGCTATGCCTTTTCAATCCGTAACCGTGAGCCGATTTGGCGCGATTTCAAAGGCTTTTTCGAGAACAAATATCTGCTCGTCAGTGCAATAATTATTATAATTATTCAACTGCTAATCTTTACTGCGCCGCTGGCTCCAGTTTTTGGCCTGGTCAGTCTGACATTAAACGAGAGCCTGACGATCGTGGGCTTCGTAATTATCTCGTTCTTGGTCGCTGAACTAATCAAAGAGTTTATGGTAAACAGGGAAAAATAATTCTCAATATAAAAATTACATACAAAATTGAAACGACCGTTTCAATTTTGTATGTAATTTTTAATCAAGTAAAATATTGTGTTGTTAATTTCACACTTCGCTCATATCAAGATCACAAACAAAATAGCGTCACGTGACAATTCGCAACTTTTTACTTTACAAACTTTGTAACTTTACGAACTAGAGTGTCTCTTGCCGGCCGCCTTGATGAAAGCCTTAAACAGCGGCTGTGGTCTGAGTGGGCGAGAGTCAAACTCGGGATGAAACTGGGTTCCGATCATAAAAGGATGATCTTTGATCTCGATGATTTCGACTAGATCACGCTCCGGATTGACACCGGCGACGACCAGACCGCATTTTTCCAATTGCTCGCGATAGTCGTTATTCACTTCGTAGCGGTGGCGATGGCGCTCCAAGATGATATTGTCGTCAGAAATTGGAAAATTAGAGTTTCTGTAAGCTGCATCGGCTTTTGTGCCTTTTTGCAGTTGGCAAGCATATTCGCCCAGACGCATCGAACCGCCGTAATCTTTGTGACGCAATTTCGATTTTTGTTCCGGCATGATGTGAATGACTGGGTAGGGAGTCTCTGGATTGATCTCCTCAGTGTGAGCATCTTTTAGTTTGCAGACATTGCGAGCAAATTCGATCGTTGCGATCTGCATCCCATAGCAAAGACCAAAATAGGGGATTTTGTTCTCACGACAGTACTTTGCAACCGAAATTTTGCCCTCAATTCCACGTGAACCAAAACCACCGGGAACGATGACGCCGTCTAGCTGACTCAATTCCTTTAATTTTGCAGGATTTGTCTCATATTCATCCGAGGAGAGCCAAACCATCTTTGGGCTAAAACCCTGAGTCCAAGCAGCGATTTTGACTGATTCAATTACAGAAATGTATGAGTCTGACAAAACATAATTCCCAGTTTCAAAATATTTGCCGACGATCCCAATGTTGATTTCTTTTTTTGCACTCTTAGCTAAAGAAACAAATTGTCGCCACTCAACTAAATCTTTTTGCCTTGGTCTCAGCCCGAGTTTTTTGAGGATTTTTTGGCCAAAATGTTCATTTTCAAAATTAACCGGAATGTCATATATACAGTCAACATCTGGAGCACTAATAGCGTTTTCTGGATCAATCGAGCAAAAAGTTGCCAATTTTTCGCGTCGTCTTTCATCAATTGGATTTTCGGCTCGGCAAAGAATAAAATCAGCCTGAATACCACAAGAGTTCAACTCACGGGAAGCGTGTTGGGTTGGTTTTGTTTTCATCTCGCCAACCTTGGCTGGAATAGGCAGGTAAGAGACGAGAACAAAAACGACATCTTTGGGATTTTTTAATTTCATCATTCTGGCGGCTTCGAGAAAAAGTAGATTTTCATATTCACCGACAGTACCGCCAATTTCGATGATAGCAATTTCGGATTTGGTCCCTTTAACTGAGGCGTTGATTCGAGAGATAATTTCTTCTGGAACATGGGGGACAACTTGGACACACTTACCGTCGTATTTGAGATTGCGTTCTTGATTGATAACTGCTTGATAAATTCGACCGGTCGTCATATAGTTCATTTTCGTCAAATCCTCGCCGAGAAATCGTTCGTAGTTGCCCATGTCCTGATCACATTCGTCGCCATCTTTGGTGACGAAAACCTCGCCGTGCTCAGTCGGATTCATCGTCCCTGCGTCGACATTGACATAAGGGTCAGCCTTGAGTGCGGTAACACGAAAACCCTTTGATTTCAAAATAGTGCCGATTGATGCTGTCGCAATACCTTTGCCAACAGATGACATCACCCCACCGACGACGAAAATGTACTTCTTTGACATTTTATCTCCAGCTTGTCAGCCCGTCAGCCTTTCAGCCTATCAGCTAACCAGTATTAATATTTATTTTGCGAATTTTTCCATCCGCTCAGAGTTTTGCTAACTTCTTCTGCTAAATCAAAATATTTTAAATACTCAGCCTCTGTGATATAGCTCAAATCACGAGAGAGAACGAGATAGTATTTTACTTCTTCCAGTGATCCTGCGGAAATTGTATAAAAATGGTCACTATCTTTGTAGCTTTTTCGTCTGAATCCTTCGGCGATGTTTGCAGCAATTGAGACGACAGCGCGACGTACCTGGCTTGCTAGACAGAACATCTCTTCTTTTGGAAAATCCTTTGTCAGAGAATAAATTGCAAGCACTAACTCATGTGCTTTTTGCCAAGCAACGATTTCTGTGAAGCTGTTAATCTTTGCCATTTTCCTCCCAACTGACTAACTGACCGGCTGATAAGCTGACCAGCTGTATAACATGCAAAAAACTCCTTCTAGTTTTACTGACCGGCTGATAAGCTGACTAGCTTACTCGCTGGCGCTCGTGGAGTTTTTTTTGAGGATACTATGTTGTATTTATTCCAATATACTAGAAACAATATTTTTTTGCAAATTTCGAAAATCTGTGGAGATTTTTGGGGCAGGGGCCACCACCCGAGACAGGATCGCACAAGGCAATAGTCTCGGGTGATGGCGGGATGGGGAAACATCAGGGGGTCGGTGCCGACTGGGCGTGGGTGCCGGCGTGGATCGGCTGTGTCAGCGTGAAGAGATCATGGTTGAGAATCATCAGCGTGTCACAAGCCAGAGCATTGAGGTCGTCGAGGTACTCCTGGCTGATCGAGCCGTTGTGCTTTCGGAGTTCAGTGAGGAACTCGTCGTAGTCATTCGGCTTAGTCAGCACGGCAACTTCGGGGTTCATCGCCGCGACAAGCAGGGCGTAGCGCATGACGTCGATCATCATCGCCGCTTCCTCAGCCGTCGTTTCTTCCGTCACTTCGGGGTCGATGAAGTTGACGATGACGAGGTCGATCGGCTGGACACCGATGGTCTTGCAGAAGTCTGCGCGCGTCACATCTTCAGGTGTCGCAGCGGCAATCGCCCCGATGATGCGAGGGTGGATGCACCAGGCCGCGGAGCGGTAACAGCCACCAATGCCCGGAAGCGTGATGACATCAGTGAGAAGTTCATCTTCAATGCAATTGAAACTCAAGGCGCTGATGATCTCGCTTGTTGTGTCTGTCCTAACACCGAGATCAAGCAACCCTCTTGTCAATCCGCCGAGATTGTTGAATGCACGCGGGCAGAGTAGTGCCCGATGAATCTGTAGAATGGTCTGTCTCCTGGTCTCAAGTTCAGTGCTTGAGGTTGAGCCGACCATACCATAATCAGACAAAAAAAGAAAGACCAGTACTGTTAAATGCTGGCTTCTAAATATTTTTTTGCAAATTATTTTGGGGGCTGTGCAGCCACCGAGAACTCTGTATTTTTTTTGGAACACATTGCTCAGGGTGGCTGCGGGGAGTGTAGCGACGCGATTTCATTCATCGTCGCTGGTCTCGGTGGCTGCGGCACAGGCCTGGGCGCGCTGTGCAGTGAAAGCGGCGAGAAAGCCCAAGGCACTTTGTCGCAGCTCACACAGGTAAGCGGCATCGGCCTGATGATCGAGTCCACGCCACTCCAGTTTCTTCACGAAAGATCGATACTGGAACGGGTCGTAGATGACGATGACGCCGGATTCGTAGGTCGCCGCTGTCAACAGAGCGAGCCGAGTGCGTTCAACCTCAGTGCTTTGATCACCGAGTTGGGGTCGTGACACCTTGCAGGGCAGCGGCAGGTTGACGACGACGAGGCCGATCTGCTCAACCCCGCCAACGTTGAAGCAGAACATCTCGTCGACGGAGAACAGCCTGTTCGGTTTTTCTCCTTGTAGCGCGCTCTGACACGGGCTGCGCTTGCCATTGGTTGTCTGGAGCAATGGTGAGGAGTACACCATTTTGACAGCAGTGACTTGAACACCACGGCTGCCAAACTCTGAGACCATCGTCTGCGGGCAGATGATCTTGATACCGTGCTTGACAAGGTGCCGAGAGAATGGGGCCAAGCCCTTCTTGCTATCGACATCGATGTAAGCACGAGTGATTGGTTTCATGGGGATTTGATCTTCCTTTCTCCCGTCGAAACATGCTGAAGAATAACAAAATAATGCTAAAAAATAAAGACATTAAAAATTTCTAGTCTATTTTACGCTTGACTTCAGAGACTGAAATCAAGTATATTGTGTCTGCGGTAGCGATCTTTCCCCCTTGGATTGTTGCCGCATTTTTTATTAATTGCCAAAATTCTGCATATTACAAATCAATTACAAACATACAAATTATTTGTAAATTAGTATTTAAATTTGTAATTTGTAGACAAATTGTAAAGTAGACTTGACATTTTTTGTTCTAATTGATATTTATTATTAGTAGCCATTTTTTAAGTTAATAAGGAGAAAAATGATTAAACCTCTTGCTGACCGCGTTTTAGTCAAGCCACTCGAAGCTGAAGCCAAGACAAAAGGCGGCATCATCATCCCAGACACCGCCAAGGAAGCACCAGCTCAGGGCAAGATAGTTGCTCTCGGCAATGGCAAGATAAAAGACGGCAAGAAACATGAATTTTCCGTCAAGCTAGGGGACAAAGTTCTTTATTCGAAGTATTCCGGCGACGAGATCAAAATAGATAATGTCGAATACAAGATTATGAAGGAAGAAGAGATCCTCGGGATCTTATAAAAAGGATGGTTCTAACACGGATTATGTCACACGGATATTCACAGATTAATTGTAGTTTTCTATCCGTGCCGATCCGTGAAAAAAGATCCGTGATGGAATAAACTTTATCTAAAAATTTTAGGAGTAAAAATGTCAAAGATGATTGAATTTTCAGAGGAAGCAAGGGGAAAGCTAAAGGATGGTGTCAATAAATTGGCTGACACAGTCAAAGTCACTCTCGGACCCAAGGGTCGCAACGTTGTGCTAGATAAAAGTTTTGGCGGACCGACAATTACAAATGATGGCGTCACTATTGCCAAAGAGATTGAGCTCGAAGACAAATTTGAAAATATGGGTGCGCAGTTGATCAAGGAAGTCGCCAGCAAGACCAACGATGTCGCCGGTGATGGCACGACCACAGCGACACTGCTTGCTCAGTCGATGATCAACGAGGGCATCAAATATGTTGCCGCCGGTGCCAATCCGATCCAGGTCAGACACGGTATCGAGAAAGCGACAGAAGCAATCGTTAAAAATATGAAGACAAAACAAATTTCCGGCAAAGCCGAGATTGCTCAGGTTGCCTCAGTCTCTTCTGGCGACGACAAGATTGGGACTATGATTGCTGAGGTTATGGACAAGGTCGGCAAGGACGGCGTCGTCACTGTCGAGGAATCAAATACGATGGGGATGGAAACCGAGGTTGTCGAAGGGATGCAGTTTGACAACGGCTACATCAGCCAATATATGATCACCGACACTGCTTCGATGAAGGCTGTTTTGGAAAATCCTTACATCTTGATTACTGACAAAAAAATCTCTGCTATCGCCGAGGTGTTGCCGCTACTAGAAAAGATGGCGACTGCTGGCAAAAAAGACATTGTTATCATCGCTGAAGATGTCGAGGGTGAAGCATTGGCAACGCTAATTCTAAATAAACTTCGAGGAGTGCTAAATGTTTTGGTCGTCAAGGCTCCTGGTTTTGGGGATCGTCGCAAAGAAATGATGGAAGACATCGCCGCTCTGACTGGTGCAACTGTCATCTCGACCGACCTTGGTCACAAACTCGAGGACACTGAACTTGATATGCTTGGGAGTGCTCGCAAAATCGAATCCGATAAGGACAACACTGTCGTCGTCGAAGGCAAAGGTAAGGTGTCAGCTATTAAATCCAGGATTGATGCTATCAAGAAGCAGATCGCCGGTACTAAATCTGACTATGACAAAGAAAAACTGCAGGAACGTCTAGCAAAACTATCCGGTGGCGTCGGTGTTATCAAGGTTGGTGCCGCGACCGAGACGGAGATGAAGGAAATTAAATTCAAAGTCGAGGATGCAGTCAACGCGACCAAGGCAGCTATTGCCGAAGGAATTGTGGCTGGCGGCGGTGTGGCACTGTTAAATGCTGCTGCTGGAATCAAATCGAGTGCGACCAAGGATGACGAGAGCCTTGGTCTTGAGATCGTCAAAAAGGCAGTCGAATTTCCGGTCCGACAAATCGCTGAAAATGCCGGTGTCGAAGGCGCCGTCGTGCTGAGTGAAGTCAAAAAATTGAAAAATGGTGAGGGCTATAATGCCGCGACAGGTGAATACGGCGATATGATAACCATGGGCATCATCGACCCGGCCAAAGTGACACGAAGTGCGCTGCAAAACGCCGCTTCCATTGCGGCATTGATTTTGACCACTGAAGCGGTCGTCACTGACAAGCCGGAGAATCCGCCAGCTGGCGGAGGCGCCGGTATGCCGCCGATGGGTGGCAATCCGTACGGCGGAATGATGTAATGCACAACTGTCATTCCCGTGAAGACGGGAATCCAGGTAGCACAAACATTAAGGAATGGATCCCCGCTGTTCGACTGTTGCTCACAGTCTGAGTACAATCGAAGACCTGCGCGGGGATGACAACTAAACTAAGTTAATGACGAAAAAATCCTCTTGAGAAATCAGGGGGATTTTTTTGTTGTATATTTGTATTTTACACACAGAATGCCATTTATTCCTTTACAAAAGCGCCAAATTACTGTATTTATTAGAATGTCCAACGATGCGGAGGTGAAAACCGACCGTGACCGTTAGGTTTGGGGAGAAGATTATGGTATCGTGCGAGGCAGTCGTGGTCTCTAGGCAGGTCTATGAGAATGCATACGCCCCAGAACAGCAGCTCGAGGGAGCTGTGACAATCGGAGAGGCGCGTACGCTTCCGGAGATCATGGCGATCTGTCGTCAACACCCGCTGCGCTGTGGTCAGATGATTGTCATTCTGGAGGACAAAGAAAACTGCGGGCACATCCGTGTCTTCAAACCGTCACTCTGGCAACAGATCTGTCAACTGTTCAGATGGCGGTGATCCAGCAGCGAAACGGCCAGAGCGAGAATCAGGAGGGCAATCCGGCGGAGACAACCCAAGTTTCCGCACGCCCCTTTTATCTCAAATTCTTGAGCTAAGAGGCAGCTGAACTAAATCTGAGATTATTGATTCTAATACATCAACAATTTCAAACGATCGCTTGAAATTGTTGATGTATTTAAAGATCCCGGATCTCAAGCTTACAGTCCGGGATGACGGACAAAAAACAAACGGACAAAAAACAAGAGGATTTTTTTAGTCTAGTGCTGTTTCAACGGTTGGAACGAAAACATACGGTTTGTCATCTTTGATCGTGATTAATTTTCCCTCCATACTGATGACGGCGGAGGCGGGGATGATGCGGTCGGTAAACATTTTTTTGACATAAAACTTTTGGATAGCGCCAGTGTTGGAATTGATCAGATAATCATAAACATGGCCGATATATTGACCTGATTTGGTTACGACTTTTTGGGCCAGACCATGACATTTTTGCTCGTAGAGTTTGGCGACTCTGACGATCTCGTCAAGTTCGACGATAGCGTCGTCACTACTAACTATGATGCCATCTTTGAAAATTCTGACAAAATCAGTTGCAGAGACAATTTTTTTCTTTGAGATCAGTGGTAGTCCGATCTCGACGACTGCGGCAGCGATGGTCAAATCATCATTATTTATGACAAAATCAGTGATACTGCCGAGCTTGGCTGCTTCCTTTATCTCGGCAATAGGTGCCCCGATTAGTTTTGAGTAGAGAATTAACATAAGTTTATTCTAACACGGATCTCTTTACACGGATATTCACGGATATAAATTATTGTTCGAGCTTGTCGAGAACTAATAGAGACTTCTCGAATCGCTTCGCTTGCTCGAAGAATAATCAGTGTGTATCTGTGTGACAAGATCCGTGCTGGAACAACCCTTTACTGTGCTCGTTCGACATAGCTGCCGTCTCGGGTATCGACGACAATCTTGTCGCCTTCTTTGATAAAAACAGGAGAGTCGATAAAGGCGCCAGTTTCAATCTCAACTTTTTTGGTCACGGCGCCGGCGGTATTGCCCTTGATGGCGGGCGGTGCGGAGATGACCTTGAAAGTCATTTTTAGTGGTATCTCGATGTTGAGTGCTTCGTCGCCAAAATAGAGAATGTCGATCGGTGCGTTTTCGATCAGATATTTTTTTTCATCGCCAATCTTGGATAGTGGTAGAGAAAATTGGTCGAAAGTTTCCGAGTCCATAAAGTTGACATCTTCGTTGTCGGAATAGAGATAAGTTGCTGTTTTTTTCGACAGATCCGCTTCGTCAAGCTTGTCAGCACCCTGGAAAGTCTTATCGATAGTCGAGCCGGTGCGGAGATTTTTCAGCTTTGTCTTGACGACAGCTCCGCCACGTCCCATTTTGGAATGATAATACGACAAAACGATACAAGGATCACCCTCGTAAGTGATTTTGGTGCCGGTTTTGAGATTGGTTATACTCA
The DNA here is from genome assembly GCA_002773985.1 of Candidatus Berkelbacteria bacterium CG10_big_fil_rev_8_21_14_0_10_43_13. GTDB lineage: Bacteria > Patescibacteriota > UBA1384 > XYA2-FULL-43-10 > 1-14-0-10-43-13 > 1-14-0-10-43-13. The sequence continues at coordinate 20,996 of PEZW01000028.1, read as the reverse complement.
ACATAATGTATATTCCAACACGGATTTTGTCACACGGATATTCACGGATCACTCGACATTATCTGTGTTGATCTGTGTAAAAGAATCCGTGTTCGAATAATCCTTTATTTTTATCGTACAGTAAACGGCAGCAATCCCAAAAATCTCGCCCTTTTGATGGCAGTTTCGGTCTGGCGTTGATGACGGCTGCAATTGTTGTTGCGGCTGGCCGGGGAAATTTTGTTCCAACGGTCAAGATAACGACCGATTGTCGTCACATCTTTGTAATCAACTTCGGCCATTTTGGCCTTACAAATTAAACATCTACTTCTTCGAGCCATAAAGTCTCCTAATTAATTGCGAAAATACAAATTATACGAAAATACGAAGAGAAAAATAACTTAGACTACAGACCACAACAGTCTGTTTGTATTTTTGTATTCGTTCGTATTTTCGTGGTTAAAAGGGTATTTCTTCTATATCGATTTCTTCATCACTGTTTTTATCTGGGGTGTTCGTCTTCGCCTCACTCTGGTCGGACGGGTCGGTCGTTCCACTGCCCTCAGATTTGGGTGTGTAATTTCCACTGCCACCACTGCGACTGCCAAGGACGATTATGTTGTCAGCGATGATCTCTGTCTTGTAACGCTTGACGCCGTCTTGACCTTCCCAGTTTCTGGTCTGCAGTCTGCCCTCGACAAGAACAGGTCCGCCTTTTTTCATCATCGGCACGACAGCTTCAGCTTGTTTGCCCCAGACGACGATGTCATGATACTCAGTCGCTTCACCGTCGGGCGCGCCATCTCGGCCTTTCCATTTCCGATTTGTCGCGACACTAAAGTTGGCAACGGCCTGACCGTTTGGGGTGAATCGCATATCCGGATCCTTGGTCAAATTACCCAGTACTTGAGCACGGTTTAAGTTTAACATAGGACCTTTCTTCGAAAGGAAATTCGAATTTCTAATTTCTAATTTCTAATCAAATCCTAATTCACTAATTTCTAAATGTCAAAACAAATCATTGAAGCATTGGTTTTTGGGTATTGATTTGTGACATTAGTAATTCTTAATTTGAACATTATCCTTATAACTCATCTTTGAGGATGTCGTCGAGCTCATCGTTTAGTTTTGACAAACGATCAGCTTCATCCTCGGTCTTCTTTTCCTTCTTTACTTTGGCTGCTTTTGGCTTTTCCTCGACAACTTTTTCTGTAGTGGGTTTTTCGGTTACTGTCTTCTTTGGTTTTGCCGCTGGTTTCTTTTTCTCGACTGGCTTTTCCTCTTCCTTTTCTTCCCTGATTTCAGGCTCTTCTGTTTCTGCCTCAACTCCCTTGGGTTCTTCTTTCTCTGTTTCAGACTTTGTCTCGGTTTCTTCCTCAGCCTCGTCTTCGCCAGCCTCACGCTTGGCCATCAAACTGCGACTTTCCTCTGTCTGTCCTTCGATGGCTTCAAACGATTTCTCACCGCCAACAACTTCTTCTATATCACCAGACTCGGCAATCTCCGCCTTGGAAAGTGAAATCTTCTCATGACCATGTTCTTTGACGATTACCAAATGGCGAATGATAGAAGTATTTTGACGCAAATCGCGTTCAAACACAGGACACTTTTCGCTCGGCATTTCGAAATTGAGCGTGACGTAAGTAGCGAAGTCAGCCTTCTTGATCGGGTAGGCGAGTTTGCGTCGTCCCCAGATCTCTTCTTTTTCTACTTTGCCGCCAAGCTCAGTCACAAAACCAGCAACCGCGCCGGTCACTTTGTTCAAATCGTTTTCACGCACAAGATCAGAAACAAGGTACGTAATTTCGTACTTTCGCATAAATTCTCCTTTTGGTACCGAAGGTATCCTGAGCCATTCGACTGCGCTCATGGCAGGCGAAGGAGTCGAAGGACGCTCAGTTTAGTTCGAGCATCGGTTCTTCTCGATGGAAGAAAGTTAATTAATTTGTGTGTTTATAGTAGCAGAAAAATATTAGATTGACAAGGATTCGAGTTCTCCATGGAGGCTGACGATGCACGATGGCACGTCAGCCTCCGGGCAGTAGCGGGCGATGACAGCCGTTGTTCAAGCGTCTTTTTCTCTTGGCTTGGTCGGTCGAGGCTTCGGTGCCCCCATCGTCAGTCGTGTGGCGCGGTGCGACTGCTCGTTGTGGTGACCGCGACGGATGATCACAACCATCGTAACGAACAGCACCAGTGCTGCTCCGAGCAGAAAACCTAGCTTTTCCATCTCTACTCCTAGCGTGCGCTGTCGTTTTGCGACATATTCGCCAAGAAATGGTTCAGGGCGAACAGTCCGATGATGCCAATGACGAGGAGAGCCAGCCCTCCTAGCCACTTGAGCACAATTAGCATAGACGAGCCTCCTAGTCTCTCTGGTCAATATAGCACTTTTGTATATTTAAATGAAATAATTTAAGTCTCCTTGGAGCCGCTGGGCGAGTGCCACAACGGCTCCGGGATTGTTTGGGTTCAGAATGGCTTGTCGCCTCGGTCCACCCCACCAGACACTTCGTGCAGCCTGGTCCACGCTTTGTACCGCTCGGCCTCTTCCTGTGCTACCTTAAGCTGAATCTCGAGACCAATGGTCTCTGCTCTCAGCTCGTGATCGCGACGACGATAGACCTTCAACGTCGCCTTCTCGAGAGTGTAGGTGACGATCGCTCCGACGACAACGCCGATCATCACTCCGACGATGACGTAATACCACAGTACCATGGTCTCAGTTCCTCCTCCGTGTCAATGCGGGTCAGCGAGGATTCTGGCGGTGTCGAGCATGTCTCGAGCGCGAACCAGCTGACGTTTCAGTCTGAAGTACGCTACCGTCAGCCTGATTGCCAGCGCCCAGCCAGCCAGTGCAACCAGTGTGAGATGCTTCATCCTCAGCCTCCCATTTGGTCAGCAGTAGTGTCATCGGTGGTTGTCGGCTTTGTAAGTAGTCGATTTGCCACGATGATGAGCCATAAAACAACCACTGCGGCAGCGGATGCCAGCCACAGCGGCCAGATCGGACCCAAAAAACGCATCGACGCCCCCCCGTCGCATTGACTTGTATATTAGCACGATTTCAATATTTCGCAAGATAGTTTAGTTATTGAAACGAAAGATGATCACATCGCCTCCGCCAGTTGGCGGATTTGGCGAGCCTAGTTATTGAACTTGAAAATAATTGTGTCCCCATCTTTCACTACATAGGTCTTGCCCTCAGTTCGGACAAGGCCGTGAGTTTTGGCGCCGGTCCAGCCGCCCTGGGCGTAGAAATCAGCCCATTGGACGATCTCAGCGGCGATGAAGCCCTTGGTAAAATCGGTGTGAATCGCGCCGGCGGCAATTGGTGCAGTATCTCCCTTGCGTATCGTCCAAGCGCGAGTCTCCTTTTCGCCGGAGGTGAAGTAGGTGATGAGCCCGAGTGTTTTATAAGCTTCTTTTATCAGTTCGTTTAAGCCAGTATTCTTAATACCTAGAGTTTCGAGGTATTCGGCCTTTTCTGAGTCGGTCAATTCATTCAATTCAGCTTCAATTTTAGCCGAAATCGGCACGAAATTGTCATTCTTTTTGTTGTCATCCTCGGGACCAGCGGTGTTCTTGAGAGTGGTGCCCGGGGATCTATGTGGCGAGTCCTGGATTCCTGCTTTCGCAGGAATGACAGTAGCGGGATTGCTCAACTGTTCTTCTGAAACGTTGGCAATATAGAGAATCGGTTTTTGCGTCATCAAGTTCAAGCCTTTGAGTGCATCTTGCTCAGAGTCGTCAAGATCGGCTTCGCGGGCGTTCTCGCCGGCGTATAATTTATCTTTTATTTTTTGCAAACCGGAGTGAGCGTATTTTGATTCGGCGCTACCAGATTTCAGCTCCTTTTCGATCGAAAAAAGCCGTTTGTCGACGGTGGTGATATCGGCTAATTGCAATTCAGTTTCGATAGTAGCGATGTCAGCCTCCGGGTCAATCTTATTCTCGACATGGGTGACATTGCCGTCTTCGAAAAAACGGACGACCATGCCGATAGCGTCGCACTCGCGGATGTGGGCGAGGAATTTATTGCCAAGACCTTCACCCTTGGACGCGCCACGAACCAGCCCGGCGATGTCGATAAACTCGACGACAGCCGGGATTATTTTTTTTGAATGTGAAATTTCGCCGAGCGGAGCGAGGCGTTCGTCCGGCACTTCGACAATACCAGTGTTTGGTTCGATAGTGCAAAAGGGATAATTGGCAGCTTCTGCTTTCGAACCTTTGACTAGGGCGTTGAATAAAGTCGACTTGCCGACGTTTGGAAGCCCAACTATTGCAATTTTAAGTGACATTCGACTCTCCAAATATTACTTTCAGCAGACTCGCCCCGCGTAGCTTTAGCGAAGTGGGGCCGACGTTTGGCAATCCGACGATGCCTATCTTTAAACTCATATTTTTTTAGTTCTGTCATTCCCGACTTGATCGGGAATCTTTCAATTTAATAAGATCCCGCATCAAGTGCGGGATGACACTCCGTGTCAACTAAGCACAACGTACCAGAAAGAAAAAATAAATTCAATTGACTGGGCAATGTTTTTGTTGTATAAGTTTAGGCATACCAGCAATGTGCTGGTGGGAGAATTTGAAATGGCGGGTTGTCATGCACTGTCGGGGGGTCCTGCGCCGACGGTCGACCTCCCCTGTGAAAGGGGTTGCTCTGTTGCTGAGACTTGTGGGGGTCGCGGCAAGGGCACCTCGGAACTCTGCCGGCTGGAGAAGCCGAGCGAGAACACTTCGAGGGGGGTGATGCTCACCAAGGACGGAGAGGAGAGGTCATATCACCTCGATTTCGGCTAGCCTCGCCCCCGCCCGGGCCAGCAAGAACCGGTTGCCCTTCGGAGCATCGCGCTACACACGCGATTGCACCGGAGGGCTTCCTTCGTTTTATGACTGAAAATTTAAAACTTTGCATAATTTTCCAATTACACTATAATCTGATTAACAAACAATTATTTTGGAGTAAAAATGAAAATTGCCTTTTTTGAGCTCGAGGAATGGGAAAAGAAATATTTTCAAAAAGAATTAGCCGATCAAGAATTGTCTTTTGTCGATGAACCGCTGACCGATGAGCTGGATCAGAAAATCGACGCCGAAATCGTCTCGGTTTTTATTTACTCCAAAGTAGACGCTAAAACTCTTGATAAATTGCCAAACCTAAAATTCATTGCCACTCGCTCGACCGGCTATGATCATATTGACATCGCTGAGTGCAAAAAACGCAATATTGTTGTCTCAAACGTGCCGTCGTACGGTGAAAATACAGTTGCTGAGCATACTTTTGCATTGATTTTGGCTTTGTCGCGCAAGATCGTCGAGAGTGCCAATCAGACAAGGCTCGGTAATTTTGACTTGAGCCAATTGCGCGGTTTCGATCTGAAAGGCAAAACCATCGGCGTCGTCGGCACCGGCAAGATCGGTAGTCACGTCGTCCGCATGGCTCATGGCTTCGAGATGCGCCCGATCGCTTATGATCCGTTTCCCAACAATGATTTGATCGATCACTTCAGCTTGGATTATGTCGATCTTGATGATCTATTGTCTAAATCTGATATTATAACGCTTCACTTGCCATTAAACGAAAAGACTCGTTACCTGATCTCAGCTAAAAATATTGGCAAGATAAAAAAGGGTGCCTATCTGATCAATACTGCTCGCGGTGGTCTAGTCGAAACGACGGCGCTGGTCTCGGCTTTGCAAGATGGCACTTTGGCTGGTGTCGGTATCGATGTTCTCGAAGGCGAAAGTGATATTAAAGAAGAGTGGCAATTATTGTCCAAGAAATTCTCGCGGGTTCAGGCAACGATTGATATGGCAAACAATATTTTGCTAAAGAATCCCAAGGTGATTGTCACGCCACACAACGCCTTTAATTCGAAAGAAGCACTGCAAAGAATTATGAATACAACCAAAGAAAACATTGCGGCTTTTCTCGCTGGCAAGACGATCAACGAAGCGAAGTAAAATTTATATCGGTGACGATCTCTTGAGTCTATCCACTATTTTCGTTGCACACCAGCCAAAGAATCTAGAATTAGGTCTTTCATTTTTTGATTTTGGGATACCTCGGCAAGATTTTCTAGGATCTCAATGTTGCCACTTTTGATCAGATTTTTGATAATCCCTTTTATTTTTTTGAGACTTCTTGTTTTACGCAACATCTCTTTCTCGTATAAAAATATTTTTTCTTTTATTTGTTGAGAAGGCAATCGCAATCTATACATGTACAACATCAGATGATCGTCAGGATGTAAATTGAGTTGAGAAAAGTAACTTTGGCTTACAGCTTCGCCTGTACCGGTAATTCGAGACAGAACGGGAGGGCGCATCATATCGATAGAATTGTATAGATCCGCGCCATAAGTATTTACCAGGTAGCGCTCCGTCTTTCTGTATCCATCAGGTCCATGAAGTATAAGTGCTGCTTGGACTTCTTCGCGGTTCTCCATTATATCGCTAAAAAATAGTATTTTTTCCAGAATAGACAGGTTTTTACAGATTGTTTCCTTGAGTTTCTCTAGTGCTTCAATTAGCTCTGATTTTATTTCTTCGTCCCTTATGGTCTTAACAAAATTTGTGATGCTGTCAAAAGATGTTAATGCATAGTGTATTAATGTGTGTACAGTCGATCTTCCTGGCTGCTGATCAAAATCTGCGACTAATTCACCGAATAATTCTGAAAAACTGCGCTTGATATTTTTGATGTTACGTTGTTGGAGATAATCATACTCTTCTGTCCCTTTTTTTTCTTCATTATTTCTATTCTTCTAGCAATCCATTTTATCATCATCTCATCATCCAATGGACAGGGAGTAAATGAGTCAGAAAGATTGTGATTATTTTCATGCGAAATTGTAGCGTTTTGGTCCTCTCCCAGAATTATAAAGCTAACTGCAGAATTAGCTTGGTGCGTACCAACGCTTCGGTCATGAAAGATTTTTCGGTATTCATTTGCTGGCAAAATAATATTTATACAATGACCCGAACTTTCGATAGTCGCTAAATCAGTATTGACATCGTCAAAATTAATGCTTGTAATTTCTGAAATTTTTGCCCAAAATAATTCACTTGAATTATCTATCTGTTCAAGCTCAGCTACTTGCCTCTTTTTTGTGACCATAGTTTTAACAAAACGGTCAATTTCCCCCATGAAGGTGATATCTGGATCTTGCATTGAATAAATCGATTCATCTAAGTTTTTTCGTCTTTCTTCTAATGCATCGAACGTTTCAGTGTCTAGAGGGGCTTCTGATTCGCATAATTCATCGGCTTGTTCGATATTTTTATACAGCTCGTCTACTAAAGATTTATAAGAGTTGTATTTCTCTTTAAAATTGGTGTCCCAAAGAGCCAAGACAGACTGTCTTTTTTCGGTGATAAGCTTTTCGAAATCGTCGAGAGAAAGAAAACTATTTTCTTTGGTCCAGTTTCGCAAATCGATTAAAATTCCTATTTTTGTCTTTTCTGTTACCAGCAATTCTGCTTTTCTAGCTTCATGTTCTGGTAAAAATTGTGATTCAAATTCATTTTCCATAACAGTATTATCGCATATCACATTGATTTATCAAGCGATTTTGCTGGGTTTAGAGGACACTTCTCTTGTTGTAATTGAAATTGGCGGTCGGTAGCCACTCACTGTGCTGTCATTGCGAGCCATTGATTTGTGACTTGTAATCAAGGCGCGGCAATCTGTCATGATAGAACCTGTCCTGAGCGAAGTCGAAGGATTGCCGCGCCTTGGAAGTACCCAATGGCTCGCAATGACAGTGGGTGATTACAAAACTTTCCATTGACAAACAAATCTCGATATGATATGTTAGATGCAACTTGTGAGGGAGTGATCTCAGCAGTTCTATGTTTTCTAATGCGGTTTTAGTGCATTTTTTATTTAGTACTATTTTCTTATTTGTATACTAGATGGATGAAAAAGAGCGAAAAGCTGAATTCGACAGGTTCGACAGGCTCACTGCAAGTGAGATCAGAGATAAAGTTTTATCTTGCACTCTTTGTCGTTTGTCCAAGACGCGAACAAATGCAGTGCCAGGTGAGGGAAGCTATGACGCCGAGATAATGTTTATCGGTGAGGGTCCGGGAGCAAGTGAAGATGAGCAGGGAATTCCGTTTTGTGGCGCTTCGGGTAAATTTCTCGATAGTATGCTCGAGTCGATCGATCTGGACCGAAGCAAAGTTTTCATCACTAATACAGTCAAATGCCGACCGCCGGAAAATCGTGATCCGGAGGACGACGAGAAAAAAATCTGCCGGCCATATCTGGAGCGACAAATTGAATTAATCAAGCCGAAAATTATTGTCTGCCTCGGCCGCCACGCCACTGCCTCGATGCTACCGGGACAGCCAAGTATCTCGACGATTCATGGGCACGCTTTGAAGCGTCCGAACGGTATCATTTATTTACCGCTATATCATCCCGCTGCGGCGCTACACAATGGAGGGCTCAGATCAACACTGATGGGCGATTTCCAAAAAATCCCCACAATTATAAAAAAAATTAACGAAGCCGATAAAGGCTTCAAGAAAGAAACTATTAATTTAAAACAAGAAAGGCTAATTTGAATTATGAATAAAGAATTATGAATTATGGATTTTAAACTCCATGATTCAGTATTCATGATTCAGTATTCTAGTACAATGAACGAACAAACACAAACTAAACATTCCGGTTCTGATCCTACTTCGCCCAATGGGCTTCGCGGGACAAGTCGGAGCAAGTTACTAGATAACGCGTTGAAAAACGATGCTGTCAACACTCGTTTCTCTCCTAGATCAAAACTCAAAAACCGTGCTCTGCCAAATGACAGGATGGGTCAGAAACCAGACAATAGAACAAAGCAGGAAGAGCCTCGCTATACGGCTCAATCGGTCAATCCACAAAAACAGTCGAAGTTTTTTTACGAACCAAAATTAAAAATCATCCCGCTTGGTGGTGTCGAGGAGACAGGTGGTAAGAACTCGACTGTTTTCGAATACAAAAACGACATTGTCGTCGTCGATATGGGTTTTATGTTCCCAGACGAAACAATGCCGGGCGTTGACTATGTTCTGCCCGACGTTACATATCTCGAACAGAACAAGCAAAAAATCCGTGGACTCTGGATTACTCACGCCCACCTTGATCACATTGGCGCGATTCCTTATATCTACGAAAAGATCGGTTCGCCAACTATCTATGGTTCGCCATTGAGTCTGGGCATTATCAAGAGCAAGCTCGAAGAATTTGGTCTTGATAAAACCGCCAAACTCTCACCGATTAAAATTGGCGAGGATGTCATCCAGCAGGGTGTCTTCAAGATCTCGACTTTTCGTCTGACACACAGTATTCCACAGGCGATGGGGATCGAAATCGACACTCCTGAGGGTATAGTCGTCCACACAGGTGACTATAAATTTGATCATACACCGGCCGATGGCAAACCAGCTGACTTTTCAGCTTTGGCGATGATCGGTGCCAAGAAGCCACTAGTGATGCTTTCTGAGTCGACCAACATCGAAAAAGCAGGCGTTTCAATCTCTGAAAGAGAAATCGAAAGATCTCTGCTCTCTATTATGGAAAATGCCAATCAACGTATTTTTGTCTCAACATTTTCGACACTAATCTCACGCATCCAGCAGATCTTAAATGTCTCGAAAAAACTAAACCGCAAGATTTGTTTTGTCGGTCGCAGTATGCTGACGACTGTCGAAATCGCCATTTCTCTTGAGGCCTTAGTCGTACCAAAAGACACAATTATCGATGCCAAGGATCTCAATAAATATTCTGATGATAAAATTGTCATCGTCTGTACCGGTTCTCAGGGTGAGGACAATGCCGCACTGACGAGAATCGCCAACGGCGAACATCGCCAAGTCAAGATGAAACGCGGTGACCTTGTTATCCTGTCTTCATCACCAATTCCAGGCAACGAAAGATCGGTTTCACATGTCATGGATAATCTCTTTCGTGCAGGTGCTCAGGTCATTTATCAGAAATTGATGGATGTCCATACCTCTGGTCACGCCAATCAGGAAGACATTAAATTAATGCTAGCCTTGATCCGTCCGAAATATCTCATCCCGATTCACGGTGAGCGTCATAAATTGATGATGCACTGCCGTATCGCTCGAGAGATGGGAATTGTTGATGAAAATCACTGTCTTGTCGGCGATGATGGTCAGGTGATGGAATTTAGTAAAGGTCATGGCGAAGTGACCAACAAACGAGTTCCGGCGGCCTATGTCATGGTTGATGGTCTTGGTGTTGGTGATGTCGGCAATATCGTTCTACGCGATCGCAAGGCGATGGCCGAGGAAGGAATTTTCGTCGTCATTGTCACTGTCGATCACCAGACCAATCAGGTTCTGACTTCACCCGATATTATCTCCCGCGGTTTTATCTATATGCGCGAGAGCGAGGATCTAGTTCACAAGGCTAGAGCTGAAGTCAAGAAAATTTTTGCCAAATATCTGACCAAGAGTGCAGGTAGTGCCAAAGCTGACTTTGGCACAGTCAAACAAAAACTACGCGATGAATTATCTGACTTCTTGTTCAAAGAAACCGAACGCAAACCGATGGTCATACCAGTGGTTATCGAAGTTTAAAAACCGTATAACGTATAACGTATTACGTATTACGTATTATGTATTATGTATAACGTATTATGTATTAAGGCCAGAAAAGTGAAAAGGTCGCCGAGCTCAGGGGGGAGCTGGCGATCTTTTTTTGTAACAATCCATTTTATATACAAATTACAAATTCTACAAATATGGACGATCGTCCATATTTGTAGAATTTGTTTAACAGTATTTATTTCACTCCGTTTATTTGCAACGCTCATGTGATTGAACTATAATAGTAGGAAAGCTGGACGGAATTCAGAATAAAGAATTCAGCCAGAGTTTTGATTAGAGGATTAGCTTGATTCTTAATTCTGTATTCTAATATAAGTGAGGGAATGTATGGGTCGGCGCAGAGTTCATCCAAAGAAAAAACCACGAAAGAAGTGGTATCAAAAAGAAAATGATTGGGGTGATTTTGTCTTTGACTGGTCGCTTGGTTTGAGCAAAGAAACCTGGCGGATCATTTTCTCACTTTTTTTCATTATTCTGGCTGTCGTCTTTATGCTTGGATTTATCGGCAAAGCCGGCGTGCTTGGTCTGACTTTTTCGGTTTTGATTAGCAAGCTTTTCGGTTCTTTCACTGCCTATATTTTTGTTGTCGTTTTGTTTTACACCGGCGTGATATTGCTCTCGCCAAAGAAAAAATATCGCATCGCCGAATTTATCGGGCTTGCTCTATTGATAATTTCAGTGCCGGCTTTTCTACATCTTTTCATCCCAATCGAAGCGGCAAAGGAAGCGGCATCAAACGGCCAGTACGGCGGTTCAATCGGCTATGCTGTCTCAGGGCCACTCCGCAACGCGATCGGGCTTTTCCCGACTTTCTTACTCACTATTATCTTGATTGTCATCGCTGTGATGATGATCTTCAATCTGTCGCTCTACGAACTCCTCGGCATCAAGACTGGGGAATCCGATGAAGACGAGATCAACGTCAACTGCGCGCCGGAAGCCAGGGTCTCTGTTTTCGAATCAGTCAGGCGTAAGTTTTCCGGCCGACGCAAATCTTCTCTCCAGCCAGCAGCTAAGGCTCCAGTCATGGAGACACCGCGCGAATTACCGATCGTCAGGAAAGATGTCAACTGGGAATATCCTACAATTGAAATTTTGAAAGAGCTGGACGAGGTGGCTGATCCAGGCAATATTTACAAGAACGCTGAAGCGATTCAGAAATGCCTGAAGACTTTTGGCGTTGAAGTTGCTCTGGGCGATGCCAATGTCGGACCGACAGTGACGCAGTACACGATCAAGCCGAGCGAGGGTGTCAAGCTAAATCAAATCGTTGCCCGTCAAAACGATCTAGCCTTGGCCTTGTCAGCCAAGAGCATCAGGATCGAAGCACCAATTCCAGGCAAAAATGCTGTCGGTGTCGAACTTCCAAATAAAAATACTGCCAAGGTGACGCTTCGAGAAATTTTACTCTCCAGTCAATTCAAGGCGACAAAAAGCAAATTAGCCCTGGCTCTTGGTCGTGATGTTGCTGGTGAACCAGTTGCCATCGATCTCGAAAAAATGCCTCATCTGATGATCGCCGGTGCGACTGGCTCAGGTAAATCAGTCTGTATCAACTCGATCATTACTTCACTGCTTTTCAACAATGCTCCGAGTGATTTGCGCTTGATGCTGATCGACCCGAAACGGGTTGAGCTGATTGGTTATAACGATATTCCGCATTTGCTGACGCCGGTCGTAGTCGATGTTGACAAGACTGTCTCTGCACTGAAGTGGACGGTTTGGGAGATGGAGCGGCGCTACAAGATGTTTTCTGATCTGGGCAAGCGCAATATTGGTGCCTACAATGAATCACCGGGTCCGGATGGTAAGCTGCCATTTATCGTTATAATTATCGATGAATTGGCGGATCTGATGGCGACTTCCTCAAAGGAAGTTGAAGGCTCGATCGTCCGAATCGCTCAGATGGCGCGGGCGACTGGCATTCATCTGATCGTTGCGACGCAGCGGCCATCGGTCGATGTCCTGACTGGACTGATCAAGGCAAACATCAATTCACGTCTTGCTTTTGCCACGGCTAGCCAAGTCGATTCCCGGACGATTCTCGATATGTCTGGTAGTGAAAAATTACTTGGCAATGGTGACATGCTTTTCATGGCGGCTGGTGTCAAACCACGTCGTATTCAGGGCTGTTTTGTCTCTGATTCGGAGATCGACGACCTGGTCAAGTTTCTCAAGGATGAATCAGAACCACAATACGAAGAATCGATTTTATCGTTTGGCAAATCTGCTCACGGTGGTGTCAGCGGTGGTAATGGTTCGAGTGAGGACGATCTTTATGGTGAAGCGCTTGACCTGGTTGTTGCTTCTGGTAAAGCGTCTGCTTCACTGCTCCAGCGCCGACTCAAAGTTGGCTACGCCAGGGCTGCTCGACTCCTCGATATTCTCGAGGAAAATGGCGTGATCGGTCCATCTGATGGTGCCAAACCGCGCGACATTTTGGTTTCCGGTGGATTTTCTGGCTACAATGATAGTGGTCAGAATTATGGTGACGATTACCACGAAGACAACAAACAGTATTAATTTTAAATTTTAAATTTTTATTCAATTTCCAATGATTTAATGTTTAAAAATTAGAAATTAGGACTTGATTAGAAATTAAGTCAAAGACTCCCCTTTGGGGGAAATTAGAAATTAAAAATTATTTTGATATGGTCAACGGCTTTAAAAAAAGAAAAATTGCAAGTGAGAAACCACTAGGAGAATTTTTGAAGTCTGTTCGTATAGGAAAAGAGCTGTCGATTTGCGACAGTGAAGCTGCCTGTAAAGTCAAAGCAAAATATCTCGAAGACTTGGAAGCCGGCAACTGGCAATCATTGCCATCCTTTGCGTATACGCGAGGCTTTGTTCTTGCATATGCCAAATGTCTTGGTCTGGATCGCAAAGAAGTCGAAAAAAAGTTTGAACACGAATACGGTTTTATAAATTTTCAAGCCGGTAAAAATATGAGCTATCAGAAAGCGCTTGGCGAAAAGAAAGTTTTGATAACGCCAAAAGTCGCAGTTTACACCACCTTCAGTATGTTTTTGATTGCGATGTTCGCATACATTGCTTTTCAAGTCGCTGGATTTGCTGGTGCACCAGTCTTGCAGTTGATGAACCCGTCAAATAATTCGATTGTCGAATCGGACTCGGTCAATGTTCGTGGCTTAGCCGAAAACGGTGATTATCTCACTATTAACAACGAAGCTGTGCCGGTTACGACTGACGGTCATTTTTCTACAAATTTGAAGCTCCAACGTGGGCTCAATGTGATCAAAGTTCAGGCCTCGAATCGAGCTGAAAAAGAGACAAGTCAGATTATCACGATAGAGTATAAGCCAAAGACAGCGCTTATCGAAACAGGTCAGACCCAGTAACCAATTGCTCAATTGTTTCATTGTTCCATTGTTGTTCGCCCGCAAGTAACAATGTAACAATAGAACAATATAACAATGGAAAGGACCATAATGGCAAAAAAGTCGGATATTGATATTCCTTCAACCACGAAGGCGGTGTCAGGGAAGAGCGAGGCGCTTCAGTCAGCTCTTAGCTCGATCGAAAAACAGTTTGGCAAGGGCGCCATCATGACGATGAGCCAAAACTCGGCGATGAAAGTCGACGCAGTTTCCACGGGCTCATTTTCTCTCGATCTTGCTCTAGGTATCGGCGGGCTGCCACGCGGTCGCGTTATCGAAATATATGGTCCAGAATCGTCAGGCAAGACGACATTGGCAATCCACTCGATCGCTGAGGCTCAGAAGAAGGGTGGCAATGCCGCTTTTATCGATGCTGAACATGCTTTTGATCCAGAATATGCTCGGAAAATTGGTGTTGATCTAGATAACCTGCTTATTTCTCAGCCGGATAATGGTGAACAAGCGCTGGAAATTTGTGAAACACTTGTGCGTTCGAACGCGCTTGATGTTGTCGTTGTCGACTCGGTTGCTGCTCTGGTCCCTCGCGCCGAGATTGAGGGTGAGATGGGTGATTCGATGATGGGCGTCCAGGCCAGGCTGATGTCGCAGGCTTTGCGCAAATTGACAGGCGCTGTCTCAAAGTCAAAAACCGTTCTTATCTTTATCAACCAGATTCGTATGAAAATCGGCGTAATGTTTGGCAATCCCGAGACAACGACCGGTGGAAATGCTCTGAAATTTTATTCCTCGGTTCGTCTCGATATTCGTCGTCGGGCGGCGCTGAAAAAAGGTGATGATGTCGTCGGTAACGCGACGACGGTGAAAGTGGTCAAAAACAAAGTTGCGCCACCATTCAAAGTGGCTGAATTTGATATTTTTTATGGGGCTGGTATTGATTATACCGGTGAAATAATTAATCTCGGTGTTACTCATGGGATTATTGAGAAAGCCGGCTCATGGCTCTCCTATGGTGACGAAAAACTCGGCCAGGGCAAGGAAGGTGCACGAGAATTCCTGAAGAAGAATAAGAAAATTGCTGAAGAAATAAAAGTAAAAATTTTAGAAAAGATCAAAAAGGACAAAGACTCAGCCGATGCAGAGGAAGAGGAAGAATAATTATTTGAAAGGATAATATGGGATTGTCAGAACCATCAGAACCAATGGATGGGAAAATAGAACAACAAGCTATAGAGGAACATATTGATCAGCCAGAACAAAAAACTGAACAAAGCCCTGACGATAGTCCTCAAGTTGCTTTTAAAAAGAATGAGCCAGGTCAACTTCGTGATCTAAGGCGGAAGATTGGGGAAGGTGACCCTGGGCAGATGAGTGATGGTGAAAAAGCTAGGCGTTATATTGAATATGCGAATGAGGTTCTGAATAAAGATGGGAAATTAGACCCTGAAATGCAAAAAACAATCACTATCGGCGTAGCACTGGTTTGTAAACGTATTGGAGACGAGCTTGGTTTTCGAAGTGCGCTAAATCAACTAAAAATTTTATTTGGTACAGGCAGCGATGATGATTGTGTAAAAGTGCTTGATGAAATTGAACTAAGCGAGAACGAAGATAATCATGAAGAAAAAGCCGCTTGAATGTGCCCTATATTTACTGGAATTGCGTGATCGGACAGAAGGTGAGATTCGTGACAAGATGCGTATGAAAAAGTATGAACCAGCAGAAATTGATAGTACTATTCAATTTCTGACTGACAAAGACTTTATAAACGATGAGCGATTTGTCAAGAATTTAATTCGCAATAACACAGATTTTGGTACCAAAGGGAAATATAAGATCAGGCAAAAATTAATCCAATTGAAAGTGCCCGCGGATCTGATAGAACAAAATTTGAACGGAATTGACTCCGACGATGAGCTGCAGCGAGCAACGGAATTGGCAGAAAAATGGCTAGCCAAACAGAGAAATATTCTACCAGAGAAAAGATATGAAAAGTTGGGCAGACATTTGATCAGTAGGGGCTACGAATGGGACATAGTCAAAGATGTAATGGAAAAGTTGCTATAAATTGAAAATTTTAAATTCTAAAATTATATTTGGAGGGATAATGACCAAGAAGCAACAGGCGCCTTTAACCATGTGGTTCAAAGACATTCACAAGGAGGATATCGCGCTTGTCGGAGGCAAAGGCGCTAATCTCGGCGAACTGGTCAATGCTGGAATTCCAGTGCCAAATGGCTTTTGCGTCACGGCCCAGGCATATTATTATTTCATCGAGAAGACGGGCATTAAAGCAAAGATAGCAAAAGAGCTAAAAGGCTTAAATGCTGACGACAACAAGAGACTAAACGCTGTCGCCAGAGAAATTAAGCGAACAATTGTCACGGCCAAGATGCCAGAAGACCTGGTGAAGCAGATCAAGGATGCATATCACAAGCTTGGTGGTTTTCCGGTCGCTGTCCGCTCTAGTGCCACAGCCGAGGATTTGCCTGATGCTTCATTTGCTGGCCAGCAGACTACATACCTAAACGTGACAACTCCGGACGAAGTCGTCAAATCGGTGAAAAATTGCTATGCTTCGCTTTTCGAAGCACGAGCAATCTATTATCGTGTTGTGCAAAAGTATGATCATCTCAAAGTTGGTTTGTCTGCACCGGTTCAAAACCTGATCAACTCAGATGTCGCTGGTATTCTTTTTACCGTTGATCCAGTCGAAGAAAATCCTGATTACCTTATCATCGAAGCCGGTTGGGGCTTGGGTGAAGCAATCGTTTTGGGCGAAGTTACTCCTGACCGTTATGTTATCGACAAGAAAAACCTCTCGATTGTCAGCAAAGAAATAAACGAGCAAAAGTGGAAGGTTGCCAAGAAAGGTGAGCACGGCGATCAACATATGGCGGTGCCAAAAAGCAAGCAAAAAGTCCAAAAAATTTCTGATGAGACTATATTAAAACTAGCTGAAATTGGTCTCAAAATCGAGAAACATTATGGAAAGCCGCAAGACACCGAATGGGCGATTGAAGACGGTAAAATATATTTTGTTCAATCACGACCAATCACGACATTGGGTAAAAAAAAGGCGCACAAAGACAGTCAAACAGATCAGCAACGAGAAGATACAGCCACCGACGAAAGCAAAGCTGAAGTAATTTTAAAGGGGGCAGCTGCTTCTCTTGGTATGGCCTCAGGCCCAGTAAAAATTATTCATAAACCGACTGAAATTGACAAAATAAATGACGGTGATGTTTTGGTGACAGAGATGACAACACCGGATTTCGTCCCTGCGATGAGAAAAGCTCGAGCGATCGTGACCGATACCGGCGGACGAACTTGCCATGCGGCTATTGTTTCACGTGAACTAGGAATCCCTTGTGTTGTTGGCACAGGAACAGCGACCCACGTCTTGAAAAATGGTCAGGTCATCACGGTCGACGGAGCTAAGGGGTTAGTTTTCAAGGGAAAAATCCAAACAAAGACACAAACAGGAAAAGACAATATTTTGGCGACAGGTCCGGCCGGTTCTGGGTCGATGATCTCCGAAGAAATTCCGGTAACCGGCACCAAAGTTTATGTCAATTTGGGCGAGCCAAGCTTGGCCGAGGAAGTGGCGAAATTACCAGTAGATGGCGTCGGTTTACTCCGGGCGGAATTTATGGTCGCCAGTCTAGGTGAACATCCAAAAGCGATGGTTGCTTCTGGGCGAGGAGACAAATATGTTGATGCTTTAGTCGAGGGGCTCAAGACAATTGCTGGCGCTTTCAACCCACGACCGGTCGTCTATCGCGCGACTGATTTCAAGACAAACGAGTATCGTGGTCTCAAAGGTGGCGATAAATATGAACCAGTCGAGGATAATCCGATGATCGGTTATCGTGGTGCTTCGCGCTATATTGCCGATCCAGATATGTTTGCTTACGAGTTGAAAGCGATCAAGAAAGTTCGCGAAGAGCTTGATCTGAAAAATCTCCACATGATGGTGCCTTTTGTCCGCACAGTCGACGAAATGAAACAGTGTATGGAGCTGATCAAGGCTGGAGGATTGTCACAGGGACCTGACTTCAAGATTTTGATGATGTGTGAGATCCCTGCCAACGTCATATTGCTTGAAAAATTCATCGCTCTCGGCATTGACGGTGTCTCGATCGGATCGAACGATCTAACTCAGCTGACTCTCGGTGTTGATCGTGATAATCAGACGCTTGCCGCCACATTTGACGAACGCGATGAAGCGGTGACGATGTCGATCGAATATGTCATCAAGACTTGCCGCCGTCTAAATGTGACCTGCTCGATCTGTGGGCAGGCACCAAGTACCTACCCAGAAATTACTGAGATGATGGTGAGGGCCGGAACAACCTCAGTTTCTGTCACTCCCGACATCGTCATCGCCACCAAAAAACTAATCGCTTCGGTTGAGAAGAGATTGCTGTTGAATAAAATAATTGATCGATAGATATTATTTTATTTTGGATTATGATATTCTGGCACCTCGGACAGAAGATGATTAATGATCTCGATTAATTTTGGCTCGAATTTAATATGTGGCATCGCGTATTCTCTTGATTCATGAATTGAAGTTTTTTGCCCCCCACTCAATTTCTTGTGAGGTTGCATATTGAATTGAATAAATAATCTTGTCGAGCGCTTTGGCAACCTTGGCCTCAATTGTCTCACCATTTTCGTATTCCAACCAGAGATTATACAATTCTTTTTGCAAATCCTGTGGCAAGACAGACAGTACCTTCTTCATGGACTTTTCTTCCTCAGCATGTTTTTGTTTCTTGTCTGGCTTCAGTGACCAGCTGTCACCAGTGTAAATCTCGCCCATGTCATGAATTAGCGCTAGCTTGATCGCATGGCCGACATCAAATTTGACTGAGAGTTCGTCGGCAAAACCAAAATCATCATCGCTAAGTGCCAAGAATGCTGAGCGTCGTCTTCGCGCGTTCTCTTGTCAGATAGATAATTGACTCGCCAGACAAGCTTGAGCTTCTCGATTTCTTTCAGAAAACTGATGATTTGTAGTGTGCGTTTGTGAAGCATTTCAAGTAATTTTAAAGAAATTATCTGCTTTTAGTTTATATTTTATTGTTTCTAATGTAAAATTAAGAAAACCATTAAACTTCTTGTAAAATGCTGCCATACATTATTTTGATCGTTGGTATATTTTTCTTGGTCAAGGGAGCCGATTACCTCGTCGAGGGATCTTCGCTTCTGGCTGAAAAATTTGGTATCTCGAAACTTGTCGTCGGCCTGACGATTGTTGCCTTCGGTACCTCGATGCCGGAGCTGGTGGTCAATGTTGTTTCAGCGATCAAAGGCACTAGTGATGTCGCCTTTGGTAATATTCTCGGCAGTAACATGGCAAATACTCTCTTGATCCTGGGTATCGCTGCCATGATTCGAAGCCTCAAAGTCAAAAAATCAACCACATTGAGAGAAATTCCGTATTCATTTTTTGCTGTTTTAGTTCTATACGTTTTTGCTACGTTACCAAACCTAGCTCATCCAGAGACGCATTATCTTTACAGGTTTGAAGGGGCAATCATGTTGGTGCTTTTTGGTTTTTTTCTTTTTCATGTTTTCAGGTTAGCCAGGGATGGCAGAGTAAATTTCAAAGAAATATCTTTATCGAAAGATCAGCGGCCAAATATTGTAATTATTCTGACAATATTGGTCGGACTTGTCGGACTCTACCTGGGCGGAACCTGGACTGTCGACGGGGCGATTTCGATCGCTAGATCATTTGGGCTAAGTGAGTTTTTGATCTCGGCAACAGTAATTGCAGTCGGCACCTCACTGCCAGAACTCATCACCTCTGTCGTTGCTGTGCGCAAAGGCAATGTCGATCTTGGAGTTGGTAATATTGTCGGCAGTAATATTTTTAATATTCTCTGGGTCTTGGGCCTGACATCGGTCATTCGCCCGATTGCTTTTCCAGCAACAGTCATCATCGATCTAGCGATTTTATTGATAGTCACATTTTTGCTTTTTGCTTTTATTTTTTTCGGCAAAAAACATATCCTTGAGCGCTGGCAGGGGTTCGTTTGTGTTTTACTTTATGTTGCTTATCTGATTTTTCTAATAATTCGAGGCTAATTTTTCGAGTCCTGACGAGAGTCGTTCTATTTCGAGAGTAATGATTTCATTTGTTTGGCGATCAGGTTGGTCGCGTATACCGGATTTAGACGATAAAGCAGATTCATCATCTTGGAATCTTTGCCGGTAAAAATTTGCGGGCGATTGTCCTCGATGCCGCTGACAATAATCTCTGCCACTTCCTCCGGTGATAATGTCGGATAGCTTTGCTGTTTTGACTTATTGCTGGATACCTCCGGCGTTGCCACACCGGAATTTTTGGAAATATTGGTATTGGTTGCGCCGGGAAAGACGACTGAGACATGGACGTTTGTATCTGCCAGCTCGGCGTAGAGCCCCTCGGTCATTAGCTTCACTGCCGCCTTTGACGCGCCATAGATGCTTTGTCCCGGCACCGGCAGGAATCCGCCCATGCTCGAGACATTAACGACGTAGCCCTCCGGTCTTTTCAGCAAAAGTGGCAAGAAGGCTTTTGTCATATAGAGCGCGCCGTAGAAATTGACGTTCATCACCTTTTCGATAGCGTCGTAGTCGAGATCATTTATTTTGACGAA
Source organism: Candidatus Berkelbacteria bacterium CG10_big_fil_rev_8_21_14_0_10_43_13 (assembly GCA_002773985.1). GTDB lineage: Bacteria > Patescibacteriota > UBA1384 > XYA2-FULL-43-10 > 1-14-0-10-43-13 > 1-14-0-10-43-13. The sequence goes on along the minus strand of PEZW01000028.1, from coordinate 373 downwards.
AGGCTGGATGATACCGGCATCGTTGATCACTGCGTCGATGTGTTGATGAGCTTTTACCACTTCCTCGGGCAGTTTCTCGACGGCCTTCTTGTCGGTAATACTGAGGACATGAGTCGAGAGTAGATCGCTCTTTACGCCGACCTCTTTGACGAGATCATCCAGAGCATCTTTGTTTAGGTCAACTCCGGCAACAATCGCACCCCTGCCGAGCAAATTTACGACTATTGCCTTGCCGATCCCACTTCCAGCACCCGTTACCGCGAAAACCTTATCCTTCACCTGCACATTTCCTCCTCGTTAGTCTTTGTATTATAGTATACCCCAAATCAGAAAATATTGGGTTAATATCAAATTCGGGGTGCTAATTCATCAA
>PEZW01000014.1:6476-47958 GCA_002773985.1 Candidatus Berkelbacteria bacterium CG10_big_fil_rev_8_21_14_0_10_43_13 | reverse complement strand
TTCTGCAACCACCTACACCTACAAGGTAAAAGCTGAAAACGGTGACAACGTTGCCACAGGTTTTGGCTTGCAAGCTACGCTTCAGACGCCGTCGCCAGTGATCAGTCAGGGAACAGGTCTGCAGACAATTCAAAAAAGCACTCTGCTTGGAAAAGTTTGGACGCAACTAAAAGAAAAACCGGTTGAAACATCATCAGTGTCAATCATTGCATCACTGGTGGCAGCGATAGCCGCTGCCATAGCAGCGTCACTAGCCAATACACTGACACTCCTCAGTTTTCCCGAGTATATTAGATCAACTATGTTCTTCTTCCTATCGGCAATCCGACCAAAGAAAGATAAGCAAGACTGGGGCAAGGTGACTGAGAGTGGAACAGGTTTAGCCATACCACAGGTAAAGATTGATCTAGTCAAACTCGACAAAACAATTACTGGCAGTGATGAGCGAAAGATCGTCCAAACAATGTATTCAGATGCTGATGGTCAATATGCCTTTATCGCCCCACCTGGCAGATATACTCTCGATATTCACAAGGATATGTACAACGTTTCCACTAATTCAAGCGCGTATCATGAAGGCACAATCATAGATGTGGCCGACGTTAACAACAGTCTGGTCGCACCAGACATCGCCCTGAGTATGAACACTGGGGTTGTCGGACAAAAGGCAACTACACTACACCGCTCAGATATATTGGAGAAATCATTGCGCTACTTCTCATTTGTCTGTCTAGCCTTTGGCTCATACGTTACAGTCTCTGGACTTATCACTCATCCAGAAAACCGCACCAACATTATCATCGCCCCGATTTATCCATTCCTGTGGTATCTCAATCTGCGATCAGCCAAAAGAGTCTCACCATTTGGTGATGTTGTCGATACAGCAGATTCAAAAGGTATCCCTCTAACCTTGATCAGAATTATGGATGAAGATGCCAAAAGAATGGTCAAGACAGCAGTCACTGACAAAGAGGGCCACTTCCAGGCAATACTATCCAAAGGTGTCTATAAGATGCTGGCGGCAAAAACAGGCTATCGCCAGTCTATACCACAGACCGTTCTAGCCAACGAAAACCTAAACGTACTCAGTAAGAGAATAGAGCTAGAGCGTGGCGAAAATGTGCCGACAGCGCCAACTACACCACCTGTGACAACTCCAGCCGCTTCTGTGTCACCGGTCTCACCTCCAGCTACCGCTTAGTGTTTCTTTGATTTATCTCAGCCTATCTTAGGCTGTTTTTGAGGTTACGAACTGACTATTGTAGAGAGAAGCGTAAAAGCCTTTTTTCTTTAGTAACTCTTCATGTTTGCCCTGTTCGACGATGTTGCCGTCGCGCATGACCAGAATCAAGTCAGCATTACGGATTGTTGAGAGTCGATGGGCAATGACGAAGCTGGTCTTGCCTTTCATTAGTTTTTCCATCGCTTTCTGGATCAGGATTTCCGTTCGGGTATCGACTGAACTGGTTGCTTCGTCGAGAATCAGCATCGGTGTCTTGGCCAGCATGGCCCGAGCGATTGTCAGCAACTGCTTCTCACCAGAGGAAATATTATCAGCCTCTTCGTTTAATTCCATTTTGTAGCCGTGTGGCAAGGCGTGGATGAAGTGGTTGGCCGATGCTGCTACCGCAGCCGATTCAATCTGTTTCATTGTCGCGTCAGGTTTTCCATAAGCAATATTGTCCTTGAGAGTGCCATTGAAAAGCCAGGTGTCTTGGAGAACCATGCCAAAGAGCTTTCGCAAATCTGCTCGTCTCATGTCTCGAATATCGACGCCGTCAATTTTGATCGCGCCCTTGCTGACATCATAGAAGCGCATCAGTAGGTTTACCATTGTGGTCTTGCCAGCGCCGGTCGGGCCGACGATAGCGATCTTGGCACCGGGCTCGATCTTGGTATTAAACTTATGAATGATAGTTTTGTCAGGACTATATCCAAAGACAACGTTGTCAAATTCGACAGCACCTTTGACTTCATTCAAAACGACCGGCTTAGCAAGTTCGGCGAGTTCATCTTTTTCTTCTAGAAACTCAAAGACTCGCTCGGCCGCCGCCGCCGCTGATTGCAGGACATTGGTGATTTGAGCGACCTGACTGACTGGTTGATTGAACTGATTGACGTACTGGATGAAGGCCTGGATATCACCAATTTGAATAGTGCCCTTGATTGCCAGCCAGCCACCGACGATGGCAACGCCGACGAAATTCAAGTTGCCAACAAAAGTTGTGATTGGGATTAGCAAACCAGAGAGGAACTGTGATTTCCAGCTACTTTCATAAAGTTTGTCGTTTATCGAATTGAACTTAGCGATCGATCGAGCTTTGCCGTTGAAAACCCTCATCACGTTGTGGCCAGCATACATTTCTTCGATATGTCCGTCGATATCACCAAGGGAATTTTGCTGATCCTTGAACAATTTTTGAGATCGTTTGACGATAAAAGAAATAATTAAGATAGAAAGCGGCAGCAAGACGAGTGAAACCAATGTCATCAACCAATTGATCCAAAACATCATCGCCAAGATACCGATAATCATGACGACGGAAGAGACTGCTTGAGACAAGCTTTGGTTGAGCGTCTGACTCAGTGTGTCAACGTCGTTGGTAACTCTTGAGAGAACATCACCATAAGTGCGTTTGTCGAAGTAGGATAGTGGTAGCCGATTTATTTTCTCAGAAATTTGACGTCTTAATTTGTATGAAATATCTTGAGCGACGCCAGACATAATCCAACCTTGAATATATGTCATCAGGGCGGCAAAAAGGTATAGGGAAATAAGTATGATGGCGTAATACCTTATCTTGCCGAAATTAAAGGTTGGTTTTTGTGATAAGTCGAGAGATTTAATCGAATCAAGAGTGTTGGAATGAATCTTTGAAAGCATTGCCTCGGGCAAATTTTTCAGAAAATCGTTGCCGTTCGTACCGGCCGGAATTTGGTACCCTGCTGGTAACTTGGCAGTTATCTGGTCGTAAGCGTTTGCCTTGACGTAGTCTGAAACAATCTGATTGGTGGCGTTGCCTAGAATCTTCGGACTAGCAATTGAAAAGATCGTGCTGGCAATTGCAAATACAAATACAACCGAGATTAGGACTCGGTACGGCTTCAGATAAGCAATTAATTTTCGCATCGTGCCCTTGAAATCCTTTGGCTTTTCAGCCATGCCGACCATACCCCGTCCCATCGGTCCGTGACCCATGCCATGAGCTGGTGTCTTTTTCTTTTCAGCGTCGATGGAAATGTTATCTTTACTCATTTGGCACCCCCTTCAACCATTTTAAGATTTGCGGTCTTTTGTCTATCAACTCCGACTTGATAAGCCTTGAGTTCTTCTTCTGATAACTGCGAAGCGGCAATTTCCTGATAAACTTTGTTCTCTTTCATCAGCTTCTTATGGTTGCCCTGGCCGACAATTTTGCCATCGTTCATAACTATGATCTTGTCAGCTGACAAGATGGTCGAGATACGCTGAGCAACTATCAAAACAGTTTTTTGCTTAACTTCCTTGGCTAATGCTGTTCGCAAATTTAAATCAGTTTTGAAATCGAGGGCAGAAAAAGAATCGTCAAAAATATAAATCTCCGGTTTGATGGCAATAGCTCGAGCGATCGACAGACGTTGTTTTTGACCGCCAGATAAATTGGCGCCGCCCTGACTGACGGGAGCTTCGAAAGAATTGCCAAGTTTGCCGATAAATTCAGTTGATTGCGAGATTCTGGCCGCTTCAGTCATGACCGATTCCTTGGCTCTTGGCGCGCCGTATTTAATATTGCTTTCTACTGAGCCAGAAAACAAGACTCCGCGCTGTGGGACATAGCCAATCTTGGTGTAGAGATTTTCCAGTTTGTAATCACGGACATCGACACCATCAATTAGAATGTGTCCAGAGGTGACATCGTAAAAGCGAGGAATAAGATTGATCATTGTCGACTTGCCGCTACCGGTCGAGCCGATAATCGCCGTTGTTTGCCCAGGCTTAGCAGTAAAAGAGATGTCGTAAAGAACTGGAATGTCAGCGACAGGATAGGAAAAAGTGACGTTTTTAAATTCGACCAGCCCGCTCGATTTTGTCGGTTTGATCGGCTTGTCCGGATCCTTGATCTCTGGTTTGGTATTGATCACTGCCATGACACGTTTGATCGAGACTGAAGCACGCGGCACGATGATGAAGACGAAGGAGAACATCAGGAAGGCACCGATGATTTGCATGGCGTATTGCATAAAGGCGAGCATGTTGCCAATTTCCAGATTGTTGATTGAAACTAGCTTAGCGCCATACCAGATAATTCCAAGTGCAGCAAAGTTAAACAGCAGCATAAGTGCTGGAAACATCACCACCATCAGTCGGTTGACGAAAAGATTGGTGTCGGTCAGTGTGCGATTGGCATCATCAAATTTCTTTTCCTGAATCTTTTCATTGTTAAACGCTCGGATGACGCGTAGACCAGTCAGGTTCTCCCGGGTAACTAAGTTTAATTTATCAATCAGTTTTTGCAGTAATTGAAACCTTGGCATCGCGATCGAGAAAACTGTGATGATCAAACCAAGCATCAAGATGACAGCCAGGGCGATAATCCAGGATAAAGACGGGGCGGTGTGGTAGGCCTTGGCGACAGCGATCGCGCCCATCAGTGGTGCCTGGACGACCTGGCGCAAAACCATGATCAGAACCATCTGGATTTGCTGAATATCGTTGGTTGATCGAGTAATTAGTGATGAGGTCGAAAAACGATTGAACTCTGTCAGCGAAAAATCTTCAACTTTTGAAAATACTGCCGTTCGAACATCTTTGGCGAAGCCGGAGCCGATACGCGAGGCGTAGTAGTTGACTCCAATTGTAGCGATACCACCAAGGAGGGAGACACCAAGCATCAGCAACCCGGTGTGCCAGACGACGCTATTGTCTTGGGGCAAGATACCCTGGTTGATAATCTTGGCCATGTAGTCGGGGAGTTGCAATGTCGCCACAACATAGATAACTACAAGAACCAAAAAAGTGATGATCCAGAGCCAATATGGTTTTAAAAATTTGAGGATTTTGATCAAGTTTTTTCCTGGAGATTAAATTGTTCAATACTATAGAAGTTGCAATAAAATGGGGTCGCCCTCGGGTCTGATTGGTTACAGAACCCGAGGGGTACGGCTGTGACTGGCCATGGTGGTGGTCAGCGGGGAATGGTGCGGCGTTTTGCGATCGGTTCGTGACCGTCCCGATGGTGAACAGCCCATTTGAGACAGACAGTCCGAGTCTGCGTCGTAGGCGGGCAGGGGGCGTGAGGGGTGATGGTCCCTTCCGCCACCGCCAGTGCAAATCGGATATGGCCAGGAGCACTGAGACGCTGATCGATCTTCATCGGTCTTTCTCCTCAAACCAGAGCAAACAATATCACATTCTCAAGACTTGTTCAAATGCAACTTTTCTGGTAATATTATCTTCGTAATATTGGAAAAATATTGCGGTCGGTTTGGATCGGTAGCTCAATTTACCCCGCACTTATTGGGCCGCTAGCTCAATTGGCAGAGCAGAGGCCTCTTAAGCCTAAGGTTCCGGGTTCGAGTCCCGGGCGGCCCACCATCCTACGCCAAGGCTACGGATGGCAAGCCAAGACCCAATATAGTGCGGGGGCAGTGGTCCCACACCAGAACAAGTTCGGTATGGGGTAAACCTCTTAAGCCATTCGACTCACTTCGTTCGCTCATGGCAGGCCAGTACTTGTATTAAAGTAGACGGTTATTAAAGAAGGGGAGATGTATTATTTTTACGTTTTAGAATCGATATCAAAGGATTATTTGTATTACGGTTCAACGTCTGACCTTAGCAAAAGATTGCTTTACCATAACGAGAAAAAGGTTAAATCGACTAAGTACAATGCGCCGTATAAAATATTGTATTTTGAAAAATACAATACGTTGTCCGAAGCAAGAAAAAGAGAGTTTAATATTAAGAAAAATTGGGCTGCAAAGGCAGATTTAAAAAAGAAAATTTTTGGTAGCACCACCGCCTAGTCAGGGCGCCATCGTCTAGTGGTTAGGACACCACGCTTTCAATGTGGTAACCGGGGTTCGATTCCCCGTGGCGCTACCAAAAATTTTCTTTTAAAAACAGCTTTTTTCTCAAGCGGTTTGAATAAGTCACCACGTCCCCCAAAGGAGGATCTCCCTCCGGGAGGCTTTCAATGTGGTAACCGGGGTTCTCCGCCAGCTGGCGGATCCCCGTGAGGCTACCATGAAAAAATATACCATTTTTCGGTGTATTTTTTTGTTAGTAACTGCTTGCATTTCTGGCTAAAAAAATATATGATATTTTTGTGATTGCAGAGAATTATTTGACTTAAATTAATGAAAAAAACTTTCCCATATTGCAAAATTAAATCGAAGCTCGAAATCTGGCAGTATTAATCTGCGTATTTTGTCTATGGGAATCTGAAAGGTGAACAATGTTGGAATCAGTACTCGTAACACTAGTGGCGCTTATCGCTGGCGGTTTTTTGGGTTTTTATATCAACCGTTTGCGGGCCAAAAACAAGGTTAGTAATGCCGAGGTGCGGGCGGAAAAAGAAATCGAAGAGGCGAAGACAAAGGCCAAAGAGATCGTGCTTGAGGGGAAAAACGAAGCCCTAAAAGAGCGTGAGATTGCCCAGAAAGAACTGAGTGAGAAAAATCGTCAGTTGGAAAAAATTGAGAGTGACCTACGTCGACGCGAAGCTAGTGTCGACTCTCGTTATGATTCGATCGAGGTAAGTCGTAAGGATACAGAGAAAAAGCAAAAAGAAATCGAAGAGATCAAGCAAACCCTGCGTGATTTGCGAAAGAAACAGGAAGACAGTCTTGAGCGAATTGCAAAGATGACCAAGGATGATGCTAAGAAAGTTTTGCTCGACCTAGTCGAGAAAGAGGGCAAAGAAGATCTTGTCAAGAAAATCAAAGAAGTTGATGAATATGTTCGCGACTCAGCTGATGAGAAGGCCAAAGAAATTATTATAGTGGCGATGCAGCGAATCGCTGCCGAAACTGCCGCCGAATCGACGGTCAGCACAATTCAGATTCCAAACGACGAGATGAAGGGCCGAATCATTGGCCGAGAAGGTCGCAACATCCAGGCTTTTGAGAAAATCACTGGAGTCGATCTCATCATCGACGACACTCCAGATGCTGTCGTTATTTCCTCCTTTGATCCTGTTCGTCGCGAAGTTGCTAAGGTAACATTGGCCGAATTGGTCGGTGATGGCCGGATCCATCCTGCCCGCATCGAAGAAGCCTTCGAAAAAGCCAAGAAGCTTGTTGCCGCCGATATTAAAAAATCCGGTGAGGAAGCGGCTTATGAAGTCGGTGTGACTGGTTTGCCCGTCGAGATTTTGAAAGTTTTGGGACGGCTCAAGTACCGAACTTCTTTTGGTCAAAACCAACTTCAGCACGCGATTGAAGTTGCCCGTTTCTGTGCTTTACTTGCCGAAGAAATTGGTGCCAACGTCACACTGTCGAAGAAAGCAGGTCTTCTGCATGATCTTGGTAAGGCTGTTGACCATGAAGTTCCTGGTTCTCACGCTGTCATTTCCGCTGACATTATGCGCAAGTTTAATTTACCAAAAGATCTAATCCACGCTGTCGAAGCGCACCACGAAGATGTGCCGATGGAAACACCGGAAGCAGCAATCGTTCAGATTGCTGATGCTATTTCCTCAGCCCGACCGGGTGCGCGTCGTGAATCTTTCGAACTTCATATCAAGCGTCTTGAAGACCTCGAGCGAGTCTCAAATTCATTTCCTGGTGTTGAAAAAGCCTATGCGATCCAAGCTGGACGCGAGGTTCGTATTCTTGTTCGACCGGAGGAGGTCGATGATCTGACCTCGGCCAAGCTGGCCAAAGAAATTGCCAAAAAAGTCGAGGAAGAAGTCCAATATCCTGGACAGGTCAAGATTCAAGTTATCAGAGAGCTTCGGACAGTCGAATACGCAAAGTAGTCGCAAGTACCGAGGCACGAGTACCGAGTACTCGGAACTAGGAACTCGGAACTTGAAAAAGGTAGATTTAATATTGAAAATATTAGCAATTTAGAAAGCTAGTTTATGGGCGAGAACATTGTAAAAATACTATTTGTCGGTGATATTGTCGGCCGACCGGGGCGCAGAGCCGTGAGGGAGTATTTGTCTGCGCACAAAAAGGCTGATAAAATTGATTTTGTAATTGCCAATGGTGAAAATATGGCCGGTGGGCAAGGCTTCACCTTCGAAACATACCAAGATATGATCGATGCTGGTGTTGATTGGTTCACCTCCGGCAACCATGTTTGGGCCAAGGCCGACATTATTCCACATATCAAAGACGGTACGGCCAAAATTTTGCGACCAGCCAATTTTGATGACAATTCTCCAGGTGCTGGTGAAATTGAAATAAAAGTAAAAGGCACAAAAATCACCATTGTTAATTTGCTCGGCCGAGTTTTCATCCCGATATTGGTCAGTGATCCATTTGAGAAGGCTGGTGAAATTATTGATAATCATCCAGACTCAATTATTATTTTAGATTTTCACGCCGAGGCGACAAGCGAAAAGATTGCCATGGGCTACTATTTAGATGGTAAGGCGAGCGCGGTTTTCGGTACGCATACTCATGTTCAAACATCAGATGAAACTATTTTGCCAAAGGGGACAGCATATATCACAGACATAGGTATGACTGGGCCGAAGGAATCAGTTCTCGGTATTGAGAAAGATATTATTATAAAGCAGTTCTTGACAGGCACGTCTCAATCACATAAAGTAGCAAGTGGAGAGGCAATTTTCAGTGCAGTCTTAGTTGAGTTCGATATAAAAACTAAGAAAGCAGTCAGAATTGACCGAATTTTTGAGACGATAAATTAAATATACCTCTGAAAGGAGGTGGGGAAGACATGAATAAAAACGAGTTAATAATGGAAGTTGCTCGCAAGACCGGGCTTTCTCGCCGGGAATCAGAAGTCGGGGTTCAAACCATGCTTGATCTCATTGCCAAGAGCTTGGTGGAAGGTGAGAAGATCACCCTGACAGGTTTTGGAACGTTCGACGTCGGAGTGCGCCGTGAACGTGCCGGCGTCAATCCACGCAACGGTAAGCCGATCAAGATTCCGGCAACGAAGATGCCGCGTTTCAAGCCGAGCAAAAATCTCAAAGTTAAAGTTAAATAACTTCAACTAATTAAGCCGCCTTGAAGGTGGCTTTTTTAGCATTTAAGTGATATAAAATAGTTAGATGGGGTTTAAAATGCCAAATTCCAAACAGCTCTTCCCCTGAGACAGGGGAAGTTGGATGGGGTATGACTTTTTCTAAATTATCAAAACCATACCCCACCCAAACCTCCCCTTACTAAGGGGAGGAGTTTGCCCGCGTAGCTCAGTTGGATAGAGCAGCTCACTCCTAACGAGCAGGTCGCAGGTTCAATTCCTGCCGCGGGCACCATCTTGTTTCTATCAAATTTTGATAGAAACAAGATGGTGCGTTCTGAGGAATTGAAAGGCGGAGGCGCGACTGGCGCCGAGCCGGGGTCGCACAAAAATTCAACAGAATTTTATGAGTGACCAATTCCTGCCGCGGGTACCACGTAAAACCGAGCAGAGCGAGTGTTTTACGTGTCCCGTGAAGACGAAGTCTTTTTGCGGGATAGACATTCACCTTCAGGCTCGGTCACGTGGCACAGCCACCGTAAAACAAGCTCGGTCACGTGGCACAGCCATCATTTAAATATTTGACCGGAATATCGTTATGATAAAGTATGAAGATTTTGAAAAAATTGATGTTCGGATTGGGAGGATTATAAATGTCGAAGATACTTCGGGATTGAGAAATCCGTCATACAAAATGACGATTGATTTTGGACCGGAGATTGGGCGAAAAATTTCACTCGGTCAATATGTTTCCAATTATTCAAAAGCAGAATTGACCGGTAAATTAGTGATGTGTGTCGTTAATTTCGAACCAAAGAAAATTGGGCACTATCTTTCTGAGGCGCTAACCCTCGGTTTCAAGGATGAAAACGGCAGGGTCGTCTTGGCTGAGCCGGAGCGAGAAGTGTCACTTGGTGAAAAAATGTTTTAAAAGTGTTATAATTAAGTCTAGTATGTTGGAAGCCCCACTTCGCTTCCGCCAGCTGGCGGAGCTACGCGGGGCGCGACAATATTTATAATTAGTATGTTGCGGAGGCAAGATGTCTGAGAATCGAGTAAAACTCGAAATTTCATTTCTGACTATCGTCAAGGTTTTTCTGGTGGCGATTATGTTTGTCCTGCTCTACTGGGTTAGGGATATTTTACTGATGGTGTTTGTCTCCCTGATTTTGGCGGCGTCATTTCAGCCGATTGTCAAAACATGGTCACAAAAGATTGGCAAAACACTAGCAGTGCTGCTCTTGCTTGCAATCTTTCTCCTAATTATTACAGGTTTTTTCTATATGATTGTCCCTCTATTGGTTGATCAGATAAAGCAGATCGTTGCCGATTTTTTAGCATATGCTGATAAATTTATCGCTTTTCGGGACCATACTCCGTCTATCCAGAAATGGCTCGACTCCTTTTCGGCTACACTTTCAAACTCAGTTGGCAACGTAATCAATCTTACTCTTAGTGTAATCGGCGGTGTAGTTACTTTTTTCACCATAATTATCCTGACTGTTTATTTTTTGCTCGATGACAGATCATTCTCTGATTTAGGACAGAATGTTTTGACCAGCGAGAAAGCCGATGATTCACTGGTAGTATTAAAAAAGGTTTCAGTCAAACTTGGTAATTGGCTTCGGGGACAGCTTTTGCTCGGATTAATCATTGGAATTATTAGTTACATCGGGCTTATTTTGATGGAAGTACCTTACGCCCTGACACTAGCAGTGGTCTCCGGTGTCTTGGAAATAGTCCCGATTGTTGGACCATTCATTTCTGGAATAATCGCTGCTATCATCGCTTACTCAGTTTCGCCTATTTTGGCCGCTATCGTTGTGGTCTTTTACATCGTTATTCAGCAACTCGAAAACAATCTACTGGTACCTCAAATCATGCAAAAGGCAATTGGACTATCCCCAGCTATCATTATTGTCGGTATTTTGGTGATGGGTAAGCTGATGGGGATTATCGGTGCACTATTGGCCGTACCAATTATGGGAATTGTTTACGTTTTGTTTGAAGAGCGACGTGAGATTAAAGCAATTTTCTCAAAATGACAGCGGTAAAACCAACATCAATCTCAATCTCAAACAAGAAGGCTTATTTCGATTATCAGATTCTTGATTCTATAGAAGCGGGCATTGCTTTGGTCGGTCTGGAAATAAAAGCTTTGCGAGCAAAAAAAGTAAGTATTACGGGCTCATACGTCAAGATTATCAATGGTGAAGTTTTTTGGCTCGGTGGTAATTTCGATGTTCTCGACGGTGATCGTCAACGGACCCGAAAATTGCTACTACATTCTGCAGAAATTGATAAGCTTATCGGCAAGTCACAGGAAAAAGGTCTGGCTTTAGTGCCGCTGAAACTCTATATGAAGCGAGGCCGTGCCAAACTAGAAGTTGGTATTTGTAAAGGACTAAAGAAATACGACAAACGCGAGGTTATGAAGAAAAAAGACCTAGACAGAGATGCAGGGAGAGCTATTTGTTAGTTGTGTTCGAAATTTTTTCTAGGACTCGCAATTTTGCACTACGCGAGCGAGGGTTGTTTGTAGTTTCTTCTGCTGAGGGAATTATCGGTTTTTTGGTCAGAATTTTTATCTCCGGCACTAAACCGCAAATACAAGGCATTTCTGAGGGGCATTGGCAGGGGTGTGCAAGGAAACTAAATGTTTTTTTGACAATGCGGTCTTCAAGTGAGTGAAAAGAAATTACTGCTAGTCTGCCGCCGGGTCTCAAAACAGAAGCAAAATCCTTAATTGCTTGGTCAAGTCCATCTAATTCGCCGTTGACTTCAATTCGCAAAGCTTGGAATGTTTTGGTGGCGAAGTGAGTTTTTGATCGCATTTGAACTGATTTTGGAATTGATATGTCCAAGATATTGAGAAGGAGATGAATAGTTGTTATGGGTGTTTTTTTTCTAAATTCAATAATATTTTTTGCAATTATTCGGGCAAACTTTTCTTCACCATAATTAAATATAATTTGACTAAGTTGATTTTCCTTATAAAAGTTCAAAATTTTGGCAGCGGTCAAATCTCGAGTTTGGTCCATCCTCATATCGAGTAACTGAGTTGAATCCTGAAATGAAAAACCTCGATCTTTTTGGTCTAGTTGCATTGAAGAAACTCCAAGATCAAGTAGAGCGCCGTCAATTTTTTCAATATTTAATTCAACTAGAATTTTCTTTATCGATTTGAAATTGTTATGAACAAGTATGAAGTTTTTTGAATGTTTACTGACAGATAATTCCTTTTTTACCAAACCAAGTGCCTCTTCATCTGCATCTATGCCAATTATTTTCAATTTGTCTGAGATGTTTTCGAGTGACAAACTATGACCAGCCATCCCAAGTGTGCCGTCAACAAAAATACCAGCTTTTCCTTTTAGGTAGCTGAATTGGTCAAGTACTTCAGATTTTAAGACTGAGACATGTTTCATGTTCCTAATTCCTAATTCCTAATTCTGACAGTTTATCACAAAATTGCCAACCCTGCTATCTTGGTGTATCATTTTAGCATGGATGAAAAGGTAAATTTGATTTTAGCGCCTGAATTCGATGCTTTCTTTAGAATTTTTTTGAAAGCTCGGGGTGCTGATGTAAACTTAAAGAGCGGTAATGATAAGGTTATCGGTCCTGCTTTTGTGTACGAAAAAATTCGTTCGTCACTTGAATATGCTGAAGACCATTTGATTTTTAAAAACGCGATTGCACGCATCCTTTGGCGTCGCTACAATCTTGGTCTTGATCCGAAAGCCGATGGTCTGGTTGCTGACCTCATCGCTGAATTATCATGGGCTGACTATATTAATCCAGAGGGAATTACTAAACAGCAGACCGATTTGATGGTTAAAATTGTCGACCGTTATCTGGTTTTTTTGAAAAACGTTCGTTCTGGCCAAATGTCCAAGAAAAATCTGCAGAAGATGGCTGTCAATTGGTTATCCTGTGAAATCGAAAGACTCTTTAATCCCTCAGATGAAAAAGATATTTATCTTGACTATGTTTGTTCAGTTTTATCACAGAATTTTTCACCACCAAACGGTCGAGAAGTTTCGGACGAAGACAAAAATCAACTGCAGTTGGCAATTTACTCTCTTGTTTTGAAGCCAGATTATCATCTTCTCCAATTTTGGTTACTCTGTCGCGTCCACCCTGATTGGACAACAATGTCAAATGAAGAGATGAAAAAAATCGCTCGCAGTTTTGATCCGTATTATAATAAAATCAACAACATACTCAATTCCCCAAACCGCAGGCGATATTTTCAGTTTACCAAGATAAATATTGCACCATTTATCTTGCTCTATCAGGTGTTAAGCACAGAAAAAATTGATCTTGATAAGATTAGTCAAAACCCTCAACTCTTGCATAAGAGAGTTATGGAGGCTTACAGCCAGTCTGTCGTTGAGGCGCGGAAGAAGGTCTGGCGTGGCACGACGAGAGCATTAATATTCATCCTGCTTACAAAAGTATCTCTTGCCTTTATTATCGAAATTCCGTATGACAGGATCACATCTGGCGAAATTAATTATCTGACACTATTGATCAATATTCTCCTGCCACCATTTCTGATGTTGGTCGCAGGCACTTTTGTCAAATCACCATCGCAAAAAAACTACGCGATAGTATCTGACGCAGTTACTAAATTGCTGGCTACTAGTAAAGTTAGTGATAAGAAGTTTTCGCTAATCAGTAGAAAAGGCTCTATTGCGACAGATATTTTCAATTATATTTACCTCCTTTTTACGCTAACTGTCTTCGTCGGCACGATATGGCTGCTGGTGTTTCTTGGTTTCAATATTATTAGTATTATTTTATTTTTTCTATTTGTTTCTGCGGTTTCCTTTTTTTCCTTTAGAATCAGAAATATCGCGCTGGAACTTGCAATGAAGCGGACAAAAGACGACGCTTTGACCTCAACAGTGGAATTTGTTTTTCTACCCTTTATTCGGATGGGACGTTATTTGTCTGACAAAATTGCCGCTTTTAATCCATTTATCATCGCACTTGACTTCCTGATCGAGGCGCCGCTAAAAAGTATCTTGAAAATTACCAATATGTGGTTTAAGTTTGTAAATGCTAAGAAAGAAGATTTAGAATTATAACCCCTCTTAATTATCGGGGTAAAGGAGCTGAATGTTTGAAAATAAAAGTATTTTAATAGTTGATGATGACCCATCGCTTTTGGATATGTATGTCGAGCGAATAAAAGCCGAGGGAGCGATTGTCCTCGAAGCAAACAATGGTGAACAGGCGATCAAGGTTGCAAAAGAAGAACACCCGCAAATAATTTTGCTTGATATTATGATGCCAAAGACTAATGGTTTTGAGGTACTCAAGGATTTAAAATCTGATCCTGACACAGCCGAAATACCAATCGTTATCCTCACTGCACTTGCTGATGACCAGAAACGGCGACAGGCTTTTACCTTAGGTGCCGCTGATTTTATCGTCAAATCAGAAATTTTGCCGATCGATGTAGTCGAGAAGATGCGCAAAATCATAGCGCCAGATACAGAACTCAAATAAGTGTGACAACAATCTAGGTGTAAGTTTGTGGCTCAAATTAAATTAAAATAGGAAAGGAACAATGGCAATAATTATCGGTCTGGCGGCGCTAGTTTGTACTTTTTTGGGCGGATATTTTGCTTTGCGATTTAAGGACAAATTACACCTTATCTTGGGATTCAGTGCTGGGGCGGTCGTCGCTGTTGCATTCTTTGATCTATTGCCAGAATCAATTGAACTCGCAACGAAGACCTATGACATTAGCAGTGTCATGCTTTTGATTGCAGTTGGGTTTGTTTTGTTTATGATTATGGATCGTTTTTTTCTGCTGCATTTTCATAATGAAGAACATTGTGAAAATCCCAGTCATCGTGGACAATTTGGTGCGCTTACTCTTGCTCTTCACAGTTTTTTGGATGGTTTGGGTATCGGCTTAGCATTTAAGGTGTCACCTTCGATCGGTTGGGTTGTTGCGGCAGCCGTCTTGGCACATGATTTTTCTGATGGAATTAACACAGTAAATATGGTTTTGAAGAATTGTGGTAAACCAAAAGACGCCTTCAAATGGCTTGTGGTTGATGCTATTGCTCCAGCTCTTGGTGTTGCTTCAGCTTACCTTTTTACTGTCAGCGAATCAGTTCTTGGTTTGATCCTTGCTCTTTTCACCGGTTTTTTCTTTTACATCGGCGCAAGCGATTTGGTGCCAGAAAGCCATCATCGCCATCCTACTTTTCTAACGACCGTTATGACAATACTGGGAATGGTAGTAATTTACACTGCTATCCGTTTTGCTGGTTGAGAATTTTCAGATTAAATTCATTTTTTTTCGACGACGATAGTTGCGCTGGAGAGAACAGCGGCGAGTACTCCGACGGCGGCGAGAATTGGCGCAAGGACGATACCAACCACACCAGCGGTAACAGGAAACTCCATTACTGTTTCGCCTTTTTCGTTCTTGATAATAATCCGGCGAGCGTTGCCTTCTTCAATCAATTCTTTGATCTTATTGACAACATCTTTACCGCCCACCTTAAACGATTCTTCACTTGCCTTGTCTTTCTCTGACATTCTACTCCTTTTTTTAAATATTTATCCCCAGTAATTATATCAAATGATTTCAGTATTATGTTACAATAAAAACAGTAATAAATAATGAGGAGGGAGCTCATGAAGAAGGTTGCATGGGTGCTGGTAATTATCGGTGCCTTAAATTGGGGACTAGTCGGCTTCTTTGATTGGGATTTGGTTGCTAAGATTTTTGGTGATATGACGACATTGTCGAGAATCGTCTATGATCTGGTTGGACTGTCTGCACTCTACTTGCTCTTTGCTGGAAAAGAGACAAAATAGTTTTTTAGACAACATGTAAAAAAATGAGGATTCACTTGTGTGGGTTCTCATTTTGATTTTTAAATATAAAAGATGTACGCTAATTGTAGACAAGGATGGAGAAAAAAATGATAAAACACAGCTTAAAAACAGATGGTGATCAGTGTATTTTTTGTGAAATTGCCGCGGGCAAAATTTCAGCCGATTTAGTCTTTTGGTCTGATGACAACTTTATGGCCTTCTTGTCCATCGATCCGAATACAAAAGGTTTTTCCTGCGTCATCCCTAAAAAGCATTATGACAGTGATGTGCTGAAAATGCCGGATGAAGTTTTGGCACAATTCATCATAGCGACCAAGAAAGCCGCTGACATTTTAGAAAACTATTTCGACGATGTCGGACGTGTCGGTATTTTGGCGGAGGGCACCGGAATCAATCATGCCCACTTCAAACTTTTTCCGATGCACGGGACAGAATATTTCAAACGAGGAGAATGGCGCCAAACCTTGAGTGACAAAAAATTTTGGTTTGACAAATATGAAGGCTGGATTTCTTCCGGTAGCGGTCCGATGGCCGATTTTAGTCAACTAAAAGAATTGGCTAGTAATATTAGGAAATCATTAAACGGTTAATCAATTATTGTGTTGGAGGCGGCCTATCCGTAATAGCTAAAAAAGTCATTTGTGATAGAATTAACTTCTGTAAAAATAATGTGAAAGGAAATTTATGGACAAAAAAGAAAAAGAACTGCTAATCGGCGCATCCGTCGGTGCTCTGGCCGGTGTGATCGCTGGCTTGCTCTTTGCTCCGAAATCAGGCAAAGAAACTCAAGAAGATCTGAAAAAATACATGCATGAAATGAAGAACAAGATTGCCAAGGAGCTGGACAAGGCGGGCAAGGTGACTAAGGAAACCTACGAAAAGGTCGTTGACAAAATTGTGAAGGTGTATGAAGTCGAGAAAAAGATTACCCCCGCTGATGCCAAGGATATTCTGGCGAAGTTGAAAAATAATTTTGCCGAGGTGAAAAAAGCCCTAAAATAATTAGATTGGTAATCTGAGTTTTAACGCATATTCAAAAAGATTGCTTCCATGGCAATCTTTTTGAATATGTGCTATTGCGAATTTGTGAGCAATTGTGATAAGTTTGTGTTGTTTAAAAAATAATTTATGAAAAAGTATGAAAAAACAAACGCTGAAAACATATGGACCGATGTATATTGTTGTTGCAGCACTTCTTTGGGGTATAGATGGTGTCTTGCGTCGAAGTTTATATTCCTTAGCACCAAGCGTCATTGTTTTTTATGAACATCTGATTGGCGCGATTATTATCGCGCCAGCGACCATCATCGCCTTACAGAGAGAAAAAGTGACAAAAAAAGAATGGTTCATTCTTTTACTGATCGCTCTTTTTAGCGGAGTCATCGGCACCCTGATGTTTACGGCTGCTCTAGTAAAAGTCAATTATATTTCGATTTCCGTCGTTTTTTTACTCCAGAAACTCCAACCGATTTTTGCCATCGCTGCCGCAGTGATATTACTTAAGGAAAAAATCAATCGTCGTTATCTCGGCTGGGCAGTGCTTGCTTTTGTCGCCGCCTTTTTTGTCACTTTTAAGAACGGCCAAGTCAATCTTGCTACCGGTGAAGGTACTATCATTGCCGCCTTTCTGGCAGTTGGTGCAGCCTTTTTCTGGGGGTCATCTACCGCGTTGTCGAGGCTGACAGTTTTGAAAATTTCCAACACTTTGGCGACTGGTCTTCGGTTTGTTTTAACCGTACCGCTAGCATTACTTACAGTTTATATTTTAGGAAATTCTGCAGTTCTGGGGCAAATCACCACCTCGGAAATGACACGTTTTATGGTCATCGCTCTTTCGACCGGTATGGTGGCAATCTGGATTTATTACCGTGGTCTTCAGCACACAGAGGTTCGAGTAGCTACCTTTCTCGAACTAATATTTCCACTGACAGGGATTTTGGTTGATGTTTTCTATTATCACAATGTTCTGTCCTGGAGCCAATATTTGTCTGGCATCGTTTTGCTTTTTGCAGTATACCGGCTTTCACTTCTAAATCAAGCCATCATATATATATCAAAAGTCACCACCGGCTTCGGTCGCGGCGAGAAGATTGGGTTTCCAACCCTAAACCTAGTCATCCCCAGGAAATTTAATTTTAAGCATGGCATATATGCCGGCCGTGTCTGGATTGGCGGCAAAGCAATGCCGGCGGCAATTCATTACGGTCCGGTGCCAACTTACGAAAACAAAAAACCGTCCTTAGAAGTCTACCTGCTTGATTCGGTGTCGGCAGAAAACTTGAAAATAGTCAACTTTGAAATAAATCTATATTTGCGCGAGATTATCAAATTTGATGACGCCAAGAAACTCAGTGCCCAAATAGCCGAGGATGTGGCCATGATCAGAGCATTGCCGGAAAACGCGATTGCCTAGTATCTAGATTCGAACTATTTGCTCTCAATTTTTACCGAGGTCATTTTGTCGCCGACGGCGATTTTGCTGACGACGTCCATGCCGGTAGTAACTTGACCAAAGAGATTATAATTTTTTGGTAGTGTTGACTGGTCAGTTAAACAGATGAAGAACTGTGAGCCGTTCGTATTTGTTCCGGAGTTGGCCATTGCTACTGTGCCAGCTAGATAATCACCCACAACCGGCTCGTCCTCAAATTTATAGCCAGGATCGCCAGTGCCGTCTCCTTTTGGGTCGCCACCTTGGATGACGAAGTCAGGAACGACGCGGTGAAAGGTCAATCCATCGTAATATCCCTTTTCTACAAGATAGACGAAGTTGCTAACTGTTTTTGGCGCCTTGTCGGCATAAAGCTCAAATTCGATCGTTCCTTTGTCTGTCTCGATGACCGCTTTTTTGTTCTCAATTTGCTCAGCCGGTAGAACGCCTGGAAACTTCAAATCCGCCATAGTTTTCTCCTTACTGTTATCGTTGTTTTGATTAGTGTTTGATGTGACAGGCGGTGTTTTCTGTGTCGGCGCTTTGGCATCGTCATGCCAGACAAAATATCCAGCAGTGACAACGATTATGACAATTAAGATAAAATAAAACCTAGACATTAATTTCCTTAAGTGTTAATTGATTACCTTGCCATATTAGGCGGTTTTGATTTTACTGTCAAATCAAATGTTGAAATATTATCCGTACTAAACCAAAACCAGCCCCAGAAGAGGGCTGATTTTGATGAAAACATATAACAGTTATTTATTTTTGTTTTGCTTTCAGCAAATCATCGATGGTGTTGGGATCGAAGCCGATAACGACATCGTCGTTAATCCAGATTTGCGGCACACCCATATTGTGGGAACGGTTAAACATTTTCATCGCCATCTCTTGATCAGAAGCGACGTTGACGTCTTTGAATTCAATTTTTTTATCTTTTAGATAATCCTTGACCATCACACAATAAGGACAGGTCGGGGTTGAAAACACTGTAACTTTTTTCTCGCTCATTTTTCTCCTTAATTAAATTGTCCTAATAAATTACTGTTTGCAACTTACAATTTACCATTTAAATTATTTTTGCAGTTTTCAAAATTTCTTTGACTAAATTATATTTTTCATGACTGATCGAATAGTTTTTCCGAACGCCACATTTGACCTCTTCGAGAAAACCACGGACACGTAAGGACTTGATATGGTAGGAAAGCAAATCCTTTGACAGGCCAGTTTTTTCGATCAGATCACAGCCGCAAATATCTTCATCACACATAAAAATCTCTCTGAGAATCAGAAGTTTTTGCTCGTTGAAAGCAAAGATAATATCTTGGGTAATCGGTTTGATTTTTATTGACGATTTCATACTAGTTGGAATTAAATCCAAGTATTAAATAAAAATAGTTGAAATTAAATCCAACTATAGCGCAGGGAGAAACATTTGTCAAGTTTTAAATTTAGATCAATAATTTAGGATTTCTTTTTGGAGAAATTGAGTTTCATTGTCAATATCAAATCGCTAGAAAATATTTTGGCGGCGACGTAGACGAAGATCAAAAACATTACAAAAAGATAGAGCATTCCCCATAGGACGAAAGTGGTGTTTCCTGGTATAATATTTGGTGCTGCCAAGAAAATGTGTGAAAAGGGGATCGCGTAGAGAATTCCGCGAAGTAGCGGTGAAAGCTGATTGATATCAAGTAGAAGTGTCGCGAAGTAAGGTATCATCACCATGACCATCAGTGGAGTGATGACACTTTGAGCACTTTTAGCGTCCTCGGAAAAAGCGCCTAGAATCATCGCCATAGCCAAAGCAAGCAAGATCCCAAGGAATAAAATTACGCCTAGCTCGAGATATCCAGTGGCGCTCAGACTGAGTCCAAGAGAGTAAACTATTCCCGATACGTTGCCACCCGTAGTTGTGCTGCCGGTAGCTGCTGAGCCGATTCCGCCAATAAAGTTTTTCATACCGTGCATATAAATTCCTGCCATCAGTAGTGAAACGAGACCAGCAGCGATCATTTTGGCCGAAACTATCGTCTTGCGAGAAACCGGCAGACTGAGTAGAGTTTCGAGGGTTTTGTTTTCTTTTTCTGTTGCTACTGCTGTTGCGATCATTTGAGCGGCAAAGACAATCACAATGAACAGAATCACGGGCACAAAGTTTGTTTGCTGGCTGATGTATCCGAGGACCGCAGCAGAACTGCCCTCAACTGTTTTGCCGTTGGCTGAGACGAAGTTCGCTGCCAAGACAGGATTTTTCAGCTTTATGGGATTTGTTTCAGGAGAATTCAACTGAATTAGACCGTTGCTGACAGCATCATTTATCATCATAACAACGCTCGACAAAGTTGAAGATTTTTTCGAGGCAGATAAACTAAAATCCTTGAATGTAGAATATGTTTTGACAGTTGCGTTCGATTTGTTCAAGGCGCTCATACTGAAATCAGCCGGAATAATAACGCCAAGTGCGATCTGTCGCTTGTTCATTTCTGATACAAACTGTGCGTCATTGGTCGTCTTGGCCATGGTTATTTTTGCGATTTGTCCAGCGCTGCCGAGAGCGATTTTTGATAACTGTCCTGTGTCGTGGTCTAGTACCAAAACTTCGTCCTGAGCACTCGCTTGACTGGCCACTTGTTTGCCAGCAGTTTTACCAATAACAACAAAGACAACCATGATCAGTACAAACGGCACGATCATTTGTGGCGTCAACAGTTCGCGCAACTCTTTTTTAAGTAGAAGTAAAAACTTTTTCATATTTTGTCCTGTCATCCTCGGGTAGGCAACGCCATGACCTGGGGATCCAAAAAATTAATATAGATTCCCGATCATGTCGAGAATGACTTTAAGGTGCTATGTCTTTCTTAGCTTTAAAAACACTACCTCAAGGTTTTCAGCCTGATGTCTCTTTTTTAATTCTGCGATTGATCCAGTCTCGATAATTTTCCCCTGATCGATGATGGCAACGCGATCGGATAAATATTCTATTTCGAGCATGTTGTGACTGGAAACAAGCACGGTCATACCGCTCTTGGCGCAACTTTTGATAATATCGCGAATTTCGAGCGCGTTAATAACATCTAGGCCGCTGGTCGCTTCATCAAGGATGGCCAGCTTTGGCTCTTTCATCAGCGCTCTGGCTAGCATAACTTTGCGCGTCATTCCTTTCGAATAAGCACCAAGCTTGTCCTTGAGCCGACGGCCAAGACCACATATTTCAATAGCTCTTTCCAGATATTTTTTTTCATCAGCTTTGGTCTCAGCGTATAAGCCAGCCATAAACTGAAGATAGCCCCGCCCGGTCAGATTTTTATAAGCTCCTGCTTCCTCTGGTAAATAGCTAATCTTGTGGCGAGCAGCTTCTGGCTCCCTGACAACATCAACTCCGTCTATTATGATCGAGCCGTCTGTTGGCTGCAGGATCGAGGCCACCATTTTTAACGTCGTCGATTTGCCAGCACCGTTGGGTCCGATCAAAGCAAAAATCTCGCCTTGAGCAACACTAAAATTTATTCTTTTGACCGCGTCAAATTTGCCGTAAGACTTACAAAGATTTTTGACTTCTAGAATGTTTTTCATAAAGTGAAATTTATTTTAGGGCAAGAAGATTTTATCAAATAATGAAATTAAAAAGTACTAGCTTTCCCACATCCTCCTAGGGTAGGAGAAAAATCAACAGGCCCCATATTTTTTGTCGGTACACTATTATTTGTTTTATTTGAAACACTGTTGGCCATCTTGTTGAGCTGGTAAAAAACTACAGTTGACAATATCAGAAAGAAAACAGGAATAACTAAAAGCCACAAAGTTTTTTTGATTTTTGTGTGAAAGTAGAATGTGAAAAACAAAATTGAAATATAGAGCGAATAGGCGATAAAACCGAGATAATAATTATTGTACGTGACTATAGAAGAAAGAGCAGCAGAAAAAGGTATTATAAGCAGTAAGGCAAAAAATATAAATTTTGAGAAAAAATCAAAAACAGGAGTTTTCTTTAAAATAGCTCTGAAGATCAAACGAACTATTACAAACAACAATACCAAAATGATTGTAAAAAAAGTGTTTGACCATACACTACTGTAAACCCCATACATCAAAGGTGCTGCAGAAATACAGAAATGTCTTTTGGTCATTATTTATCCTAATTTTTTTGGTATTATTAAAACGCTGATATAATAATATCAAACTGTTAAGCGTTTGAAAAATGGCTGACCTGTATAAAATGAGTAAGTTCTATTGCGATGTTGTGTTAAATATAGGAGACTCCTGTGAATTCCTTATTCCAACCTGTTCAATTGTTTGCCGATTGGCTGACCTACACTGTTTTTGGATTGGACCATCAAACCCTGGTGGCTGATGGGGCCAACTTTTTCATTTACGATACGATCAAAATTTTCATAATGCTCTTGGTGATTATTTTTGTCGTAGCGATTATCCGCTCGTTTCTGCCACAAGAAAAAATCAGAAAAATTTTATCGCACAAACATCAATTTGTCGGCAATATCCTGGCGGCGCTCTTTGGCGTCATCGCTCCCTTCTGCACCTGCAGCGCGATCCCTCTCTTTCTTGGTTTTATAGAAGCTGGCGTTCCGCTCGGGGTGACTTTTTCATTTCTAGTCGCCTCGCCGATGGTCAACGAAATCGCTCTTGTTCTCCTCTGGGGATTGTTCGGCTGGAAGGTTGCTATCCTTTATATGACAAGTGGTCTACTGATTGCCATCTTTTCTGGTATCATAATCGGTCGGCTCAATGTTGAAAATTTAGTAGAGAGCTATGCTCTCACGTCGAAGAAAAATTTGAAAAATGATGCGGACCAGAGTTGGCGTGGTCGTTCTCACAGGGCTTGGAGCTATTCAGTCGGCGTTCTAAAAGATATTTGGCTCTATGTCGTCGTTGGTATCGGTATCGGCGCACTGATTCATGGCTTGATTCCGGCTGATGCTTTGGCAAAATATGCTGGTAGTAGCCAATGGTATTCGGTGCCAATTGCCGTCCTGATCGGTATCCCGCTTTATGCCAAGGAGGCTGCAGTCATCCCGCTTGTTTCAGTCCTGACCGAAAAAGGCGTTTCGATGGGAACGACACTGGCATTTATGATGTCAACAACCGGTCTGTCTTTGCCAGAATTTATGATTTTGAAAAAGGTGATGAAAACCAAGCTGATTGTTATTTTCGCCTCAATAGTTGGACTCGGCATTCTCTTTACTGGATATTTATTTAATTTTGTATTGAGGTAGTCAAAAATAAAGTTATATCCTATAATAGTAATGTATGGAGGAAACAGAACTAAAATCGGAGGGGAAATATCAGAATCGGAAAAAACCGCTGATTATTTTGGTGATTGTTGTTGTTGTCGCTATAGTAGTTGTCGCTGCTCAGAAAATAAAGCGCGGCCACTCTGATCAAGGTTCAAATTCAGATACTGGAAACCAGCTCGCACTCTCATCTGATCCAGCGATCGCGGCTGGTCAAGACCTGAGTGGTAATCGGTGCGAGGGGACAGAGAAACCATTGTTGACGAATTTACCGATGAATGAATCTGACTTCGCCTTTATCCTGCCCTATGGCATGACGATCGGAGCTCACGTCACACCAATCGATCATCAGTACTTTTCGCCGACGGTCTTCAATTCTCCTCGCGACACCTATCCAGTTTTTGCGATGGCTGATGCCACGATTGTTAACATCGAACCACGGAAAACCGATCGAGGCACAGAGTACAGAATGGTTTTTTCGATTTCATGTAAACTTTTTTATTATTACGACCTTGTCACCAGTCTCGATCCCAGTCTTATGACTTTGTGGCAAGAAGCTCAAAACAAGAGTCGACCGTTCTTGCATTCTGTTAAAGCAGGCGAGGAAATAGGCCGGATTGGTGGCCAGACTCTGGATTTTGCTGTCTGGGATATGGATAAAAATCTGAGTGGCTTTGTAGAGCCGGAACACTATATCTCTGAATCGTGGAAAATTCATACTGTGGACCCACTTGATTACTATACAGACGACCTGAAGACAAAAGTATTATCAAAATATCTTCGCACGACTGAACCAAGAAGCGGCAAGATTGATTATGACATTGATGGTAAATTAGTCGGTACCTGGTTTTTACAGGGGACAAATGGGTATAAAGGGGTAAACCAAAGTAATTATTGGGTCGGACATCTTTCTGTTGCTTATGACTATCTTGACCCCGCCAGCATTGTTATTTCGACCGGCGATTATGGTGGCGAGGCGATGCAGTTTGGAGTTTCCGGTAATACACCGGATCCTGCCAGTGTTGATGTGACCAGTGGTATGATAAAGTATGAACTTGTCCAACAAGACTGGGCTGATAGCAGCGGACAAAAATGGGATCGGTCCAAGTTGACTCCGGGGATCAGAGCGAAAAACCCAACTGGTGTTTTAGGGGTGGCGCTGTTCCAATTGCAGTCCGATGGCACATTAAAAGCAGAATTTTTTCCGAGCAAAACTGGTGCGCAAGTCAGTAGCTTTGATAACAATGCTGAAATTTTTGAGAGATAATTAAATGGAGGGGATATGGAAGAACAAAATCAGGTTGACGCGGTAACTCTACCAGCGCAAACCAAAAAGTCCAAAGGTTGGCTGTGGGTTTCTGTTTTGCTAATTTTAATTATTGGCGGTTATTTTATTTGGCAACAGTACTCTAGTAAGAGCGATTCAGATACAGATACTGTGGTAGAAGATACTGCGACGGTGCCATCGACAAACTCCACAAATACAAGCTCGACAGCGTCTACGGCATTTCTCGCCGATACACCGATATCCGACCCAAGTCTCAACTGGTCAACAATGAATCAGGGGCCGTATGCTGACAAAGTCTCATATGCGACTAGTACTGATCTACTAAACTGGACTGATTCTGGTACAACTCTTGCCAGCCATGCCAGTGTTCCTGACGCGATTATTAAGGACGGTACGATCTATGCATATTTTGTCGATGTCACGACCGACGGCTATCCAGAAAAACTCGGATTAATTACGTCGACTGATGATGGAAAGACTTGGAGCGACAAGCAGTTTGTCGAATTTCAGGGCATTGACGGCAAAGTGCCGGTCGATCCCAATCCATATTTGCTATCTGATGGTCGCATCAGACTTTATTATTTCGACATAGGTGAAGCACGATCGATGATGGGAAGCAAGCCAGCAACGCCGCCAACAAACAAAATTTACTCAGCAATCTCGACTGACGGCATTCATTTTACTGCTGAGGATGGTGTTCGCTTTGAACAACAAGAAATTTTTGATCCGAATGTAATCAAAGTTGGTGACACTTGGCGACTCTATGTCGGTACTGGTTCAAATAAGGTTTTGTCAGCAACTTCCTCTGATGGGCTAACATTCACTTACGAGGGTGTCGCAGTTGATGGCGGAGCTGTCCCAGATGTTTATTACACTGGTGAGGAATATATTCTCTACACCGCTGGCATAGACATCTACACATCGACTGACGGTAAAACATTTACATCGACGAACAACAGTTTTCGCTCATCGGCTGGCATGGTGACTGCAGATCCGGGAGTAATCAAACTTAGCGACGGTACATATCTAATGGTTTACAAAACGAAATAGCATTTAGTTCTATTACAAAAGTAGAATGATTGTCCGTCTAGCTTGTGTTGGGGGCTATTGTTTCCACTTTAGTTTTTGATTGTCCAGAATTAACGATTGTGATACACTTCCTCTTCTGATCAAGAATTTTCAGATTATGAAAAAAGACAAATATCTCAGAGCTCGGGGTGGGACTGCTCACATGATCAATGTGAATTGTGCGGTGTGCAAAAAAAGAGTACTTTTTTATTGTGGCGAAGTTTGGTGGAGGTGGCCGGAGTTGCACCGGCGTCCAAAAGGTTAAAAATATATCATCTACAAGTTTGTTCTCATTCGATTTGTTCGAGCGAAGATTGGAACGAGATCAAGAAACTTTTGCTCTATCGTGAGTAATACTTATTCATACTTCCTAGCGAATAAAGTATGCCGCATTTCGAATATGACACCTGCAACCCTTCGTCGAAAAGCAAAGGACAGATGGCTAAAGCGTTTAGGCTAAAGCTGGCGCAAAGGAGAGGGACGCAAAAGCGTTCTTCACTTTGCTAACAAGTGTATTTGCACTTGAAATTTGCCGGCACTTTGAAGCGACCGAGCTTACTTACTTGCGATATATTTTTAAAGTACCTTCTGTCGAAGCTAATACACCCCCAAGGCGGCCTGCGGCCTTCAAATCCTAAGTCCTAAATTCTGAACTCTAAAAAATTGGATTTGCTGTTGGGAACGATTAGAATCGACAATTTTCAATGATGTCGGGAATCACTAGAATAATATTTTTTTTGCGGCTTGCATCAAATATACACTTATTCACCACTGTTGTGTAATTGTCATCCTGAGCCAATGTAGTTTGGAGGCGAAGGATCTAGAGAGACCTGTCCTGAGTGAAGTCGAACGGATTCTTCGTTACCTCAGAATGACACTTCGATCCGAATTACACAACACTGACACTTATTCATATTATATCAATTTTTACATACTAATGTTTCAATAGCGAGGGGGACGGTTGTTCACCTATCCGTCCCCCTCGCACGACTCTTTCCGGCTGGTGGCCGGAGAAAGGAAGGCTAGTTGGTCACGATGACACAGTGTCCGTCTTTGATCTCGAGGCGGTAACCCTTTCGGGCGACATACTCCTCGAGCCAGTTGCAGAGATCTTCCTTTTCGGTCTGACTGAGATCAGACCAGAAGAACCCGCCGCCATACGTTCGGAGTATGGCATCATCGACATCAACCTGCGTCACATCCTGTGTCACTCCGTCGAGGTTGTCACTCTCGATGAAGTAGCAGATCGCATCCATGTCTGGCTTCGCGATCTGTAGCACGGCCGTCTCCTTTCAGTCGGTCAGGATGATGCACTTCTCTTCCGTCCGCTGGATGATCAGCTCATGAGGTGAAGCGAACTCCGTCACGATCGTCCCAAGACGATTCTGGTCGTCGTCACTCAGTTCGGCCCATTCATAGCCGAAGATGTCGAGGACGTCGTCGACATCGAACTCGACACGATTCCCGGTGTCGATGATCTGGTCGACCAGACCACCGAGCTTGAAGAATCGCTCGAGATTCAACCAATTGATCAGTACTTGCGGCATCTGCCGCCTCCTTTCACCTATTCAAATAGTAACATAAAAAATGAGATGTGTCAATTGAGACGAGGCGGAATTTTATATAAAAACAAAGAATGGTAGAATAAATCCATGCATACATTTCTCTATTTTATTGTTTACATAATTCTTCTCTTTTTGCTCTGGATAATCTTCTGGCAAAGCTCTCTTCTCATCGCCGCTGTGACCGGTTCGCCGATCGTTTATTCAAATCCGATTGCAATCAGAGACTCTCTTCACTTAGCGAAATTAAAAAAAGGGGAGATGGTCGTCGATCTTGGTTGTGGCAGTGGTCGAGCACTGATCGTTGCTGCTAGAGAATTTGGCGCCAAGGGTATCGGTGTCGATCGATCACTTTTTTGCGTTCTCAAGGCGCGACTAAATGTCTATTTAGCCGGCCAATCAGGTAATATTAAAATTTATCGCAAATCATTTGAAACGGCCGAAAGAGAAATAAAGCAGGCCGACGTGATCTATCTTTACCTTCTGCCTTCGACGCTGGAGCAGATTGAACAATGGTTTTTCGATGTTGTTCCGGCTAAATCTCGGGTCGTCTCACTCGCCTTTGAGTTTGTAGCACACAAGTCAGCTGCGGAAGACAAGACAATTACTTTGGGCAAAGAGACAAAAGCCAGACTTTATCTCAAATAAAGTCTTAAAAAAATAGTGGGTCTTGACAAAATGTAAAGTTTACTTTACATTTTTAGTATGGATGATAAAGAATTTTCAATTGAGAACCGAGTTAGGGATCTGCGCAAGAGCAGAAAATTGAGTCAGGAAGATTTGGCTGATGCTCTTGGTATTTCTCGCCAATCAATCATTTCGCTTGAGACTGGCAAAACGATGCCATCTTTACCGCTAGCGGTAGCGATTTGTCAATTTTTTGATTCTGCTTTTGAAGAGATGTTTGAGTTTGAACGGGAGATTGACGAAGTTATAAGTAATAATATTAAAATTAATATTTCCGATTCGACTCGGGAAGCTGAGACAGAATCGGGGAAGGAGACAAAAATGGAAATTCAACCATGGAGACCATTTCGTGAGGCCGTTTCCTTGCATGATGCAATGGATCGGCTGTTTGAGGACAGTATTATCACACCAGCTAGATCTGGGGGTGGTATGCCCAAGATCGATATTCAGGACAAGGGCCACAATATAGTTGTAAAAGCCGAGCTACCTGGTGTCGATGAAGAAGATATCAGTCTGGAAATTCTCGACAATGTCATGACGATTTCTGGCGAGAAAAAAGAGGAAAAAGAGGAGTCTGATGAGAAGACGGGCTACTTTTATAAAGAGAGCCACTCAGGTGTCTTTTCCCGTAGTTTCACTCTACCCGCTGACGTCAGAGCTGAGGACGCAGTTGCCGACGTGAAGAAAGGCATACTCGTCATTACCGTGCCGAAGATCGAGCCAAAGAAGGCTAAGAAGATTGAGATCAAAAAGAAATAAGCTAGTAAAGTAAAAAGTTTGTAAAGTTCATAAAGTTGAAAGACTTGAGACAAAAAATCCCCCGTCTGATGAGAGGGGATTTTTTGTTATTACCAATTTTTAATTTTACAATCCCTGTTTTTGCAACGGCCGTTGCAAAAACAGGGATTGTGTTGACTATTTGATATCCTTTTCATCCCACTCAAGAAGAAACTCGTTCAGATATTCAATGATAATCTTACACTTAATTGTTTTATCGATATATTGCTTCATTTGGATAATGTATATACCAAGAAACTTGGTGGGCGTTACTGGACTCGAACCAATGACCCCTGCAATGTGAATGCAGTGCTCTACCGCTGAGCTAAGCGGCCATGCTATTTATGAACTTTCTAATAGCATATCACTATATGAACAAGATATTAGATCGTTTTTTGAAATCGTGAACAAGTCAAGGTATTTCTGACACTGTTTACGCAAGTTGTCTTCACTGATAATTCCTTCTTGGTCGATTGCCTCAATTTCAACAAAAGTACCCAAATTTTTTACTGTATCAATATGAAATTTGACGTTGTCAATAAAATATATTTCTCGTTTTTTATCAACAATTACCAAGGTTTCAATTGATTTAATCAAAATTTCTTTCAATGAAGGGTCAGGGTCAGTTTTATATAAAGTAACTTTTGACATTTTCGGGCCATTCTCATTTTTCCTGTCGTAATAGATTAGAAAATTTTCAATATTTCCCTCACGCAGTTTTAGTCGACCGCTGTTTACCTTAAAATACGTATCAATTTGATGATCTGTGCCATTGAAATTTGCTCGTTTAGATTTCAAAACAGACCGGATTTTTTTGTGATCAGTGCACCTTGCTTTGATTTCAATATTAGTATGTTTCATATCATGTATATTACTAAATAGCACTAAACAAAAATATCGTGGTGGCCGCTACTGGATTTGAACCAGTGGCATCTGCAATGTGAATGCAGCGCTCTACCGCTGAGCTAAGCGGCCACAGTTCCATTTTTGATAATACTAGTTTATGATAGATTTGTGAATACAAGATTTCCAAAAGTTATCGAGGCAGCGGAGGAGGCTGGAGAAATTATCCGGCGGTATTTTGGCGAGCTTTTGGAAGTTGAGGAAAAAACGATGGCGGCAGACTTTCGGACAAAGGCTGATGTCGATGCAGAGGCAAAGATTCTGGAGATCTTAGCAAAAGAATATCCCGACTATGGCATTTTATCAGAAGAGACTGGTCACAACGGTCAAAAGTCGGAATTTCAATTCGTTATCGACCCACTTGATGGCACAAATAACTTTTCCCTTGGAATCCCAAATTTTTCAGTTTCGATAGCACTTCAGCAAAATGAGAGGACCATTTTTGGTGTTATTCACCAACCGATTACAATGGAAACTTACTGGGCGGAATTAGGACGTGGTGCTTGGAACAATAGTAAAAAATTAAGTGTGAATTCTGAAAATAAATTGCCAAAATCAACACTTTTTTCCTGCGTCGGCTATGACAACAATCTCAAAGAACGTCAGATTTTACGATATAATCTTTCTGGTCCAAAGGCGCAGGGTCTGAAGCGTTGGGCTGAGAATTGGGCTGTCGCAATGGACTGTTGCCTTGTCGCTGACGGTAGAGCAGAAATTATGGTAATGAAGGGTCTTGAGTTGCATGATTTTGCTGCTGGAAAATTGATTGCGAAAGAAGCTGGGGCGAGATCAACTGATTTATCTGGTGAAAAAGATGACGACCAGTCGACAGCGTTTATCTTGAGCAATGGCACCTCTGTACATGAGCAAGTTTTGAGTGCAATCAAACTGACACATTACGATCGATAAGGCATTAAAAAAACTGATGGCCGTGCCATCCGTAGCCTGATAAGGCGAAGGATGGTGGGGCTGGGCAGACTCGAACTGCAGACCTCTTCGATGTCAACGAAGCGCTCTAACCAACTGAGCTACAGCCCCATTCATCAGTTTTTTGAATGGACAGGATTATTTTAGCAAAATTGGGGGCTACTTTCAATGCGTCAGGAAGAAAATGTAATTTTCAGTCCCCAAAATAACAACGGCCGTTGTAAAATATGGGATTGAATTTATGAAAATAAATGCACTTGACCATTTATAAAGTCAGAAGGACCGTCGAGGTATTATATTTGCAAAACAATTCCTTTATAATTTGATTTATGGAGATAAAGGTCAAAAAAATCGATCCGACAGCTAAATTACCCAGTTTTGCGCACGCTGATGATGCCGGGCTGGATTTATATAGTCGCAAGGAATATGTCGTCAAACCAGACAACCAAGTTTATAAAATTGATACTGGCATCGCCTTTGAAATTCCGACTGGCTTTGTCGGGCTGATCTGGGACAAGAGTGGTATTTCCCTCAAGGGAATCAAAACTGTCGGTGGTGTGATCGATGCTGGTTATCGCGGCGAAGTCACTGCCAGTGTTATTAATCTCAGTAAATCTGACTATGTTGTGAACGCTGGCGACAAAATTGCGCAGATACTGATTCAAAAAGTCGAACATCCGGAAATCGTTCAAGTAGACGAATTGAGCAACAGCAAACGCGGAGTGAACCGATACGGGTCAACGGGGAAGTAGCTTATCAGCTCATCAGTTTGTCAGCTGGTAAGCTAATCAGTTTAAAACAATGGAACAATCAAACCCTATTCCGCCAAAGCTACGAGGGGCAGGTAGAATTAAGAATTAAACCAAAACAATGCAACAATGCAACAATCGAACAATTGAACAATTGAACCCCACTTCGCCCGTTGGGTTACGAGGGGCAGGCAACAAAACAATTGGGCATTTTATCGTCATCGATGGTTCAGACGGCGCGGGGAAGAAGACACAGTCTGATTTGTTGATAACCAGATTGAAAAAAGATGGTCACAAAATTGCCGCTTATGATTTTCCGGTTTACGATTCCTTTTTCGGCAAGATGATTGGCCGATATCTGAACGGTGAGTTTGGACAGGCAGATGAAGTCGATCCCTATTTGGTCTCGGTTCTTTATGCAGGTGATCGTTGGCAAGCGAGTCAGGAAATCAAAAACGATTTAGACGCTGGTAAAGTTGTCATTGCCAATCGCTACATCCAGTCAAATATGGCTTACCAGACAGCAAAATTCAAGACAAAAGCAGAAAAAGATAAATATCTAAAATGGTTGTCTGAATTGGAATTTCAAATTTATCAAATTCCAAAGCCAGATCTTGTTATTTATCTCTATGTTCCATTCCGAATAAGCCAAGCACTCGTTGATAAAAAAGCCAAAAGGTCATACACTAATCTTGTGCGCGACATCCATGAAAAGGATGCTGACTTTTTGTCGCGTGTCGAAAAGTCATATTTAATGCTGGCGGAAAAATATCCAGAGTGGCGCAAAATTGACTGCGTCGAAAACGGTCAGATAATGTTGATTGATGAAATTGCAAAAAAGGTTTATTCGCTAGTAAAAAAAGAATTGAAATGATTAGAGATAAATGACAATTTATTTCTGTGTCATTCCCGCGGAGGCGGGAATCTAGGCAGGATAAATGCAACCAAACTTCCTGGATCCCAGATCTCAAGCCACAGTCTGGGATGACAGGATAAAACAAGGAGTTAGCTATGTCTCTTAAAACAACCGATTCCAAAATATTCAATTTAATCAAATCCGAAGAAAAAAGACAAAAGGAAACTATCTGTCTGATTGCCTCAGAAAATTATTGTTCAGCCGCGGTGCGAGAGGCGATTGGTTCAGTCCTGACAAATAAATACTCCGAGGGCTATCCTCATAAAAGGTATTACGCTGGGCAAATTAATGCCGACCAGATTGAAGAAATAGCCAAAGAACGAGCTCTGAAAATGTTTGGTCTCAGCGATGAGAAATGGCACGCCAATGTCCAACCATACTCTGGGTCGCCGGCCAATGCGGAAATATATTTAGCATTACTCGAGTTTGGAGATACTGTCATGGGGATGAGACTCGACCAAGGTGGCCATATCACCCATGGTTTGCCGATCAGTTTTTCCGGTCGTGCCTACAAATTTGTCTCCTACGGGGTCGATCCCAAAACCGAAAAGCTTGATTATGACGAAATTTTGAAAATCGCCAAGGAGTGTAAGCCGAAATTGATCGTTTGTGGCGCGACCGCATACTCACGAATTATTGATTTCAAAAAATTTCGCGAAATTGCCGACGCTGTCGGCGCATTGCTTTTGGCCGACATTTCTCACATTGCTGGCCTGATTGTTGGCGGTGCCCACCCATCTTGCTTTCCATATGCTGACATTGCCATGACGACGACTCACAAAACTTTGCGAGGTCCTAGAAGTGCGATTATTATTTGCAAGACCGAGCTAGCCGAAAAGATCGACAAGGCAGTTTTCCCCGGGTTTCAAGGCGGTCCACACGATCACATCACTGCGGCTAAAGCAGTCTGTTTTGCCGAGGCGATGACTGCAAGTTTCAAAAAATATTCTGCGAATATTGTCAAAAACTGTCAAGCTCTGGCCAAGGAATTACAAAAAGGTGGTTTACGGATCGTTTCTGGTGGTACCGATAACCACCTTGTCTTAGTTGACCTGCGCCCGCTAAAAATTACAGGCAAAATCGCCCAACTAGCCCTAGAAGAAGTCGGCATTGTTGTGAATAAAAACACAATTCCAAACGATCCAGAGAAGCCATTTGTCACTTCAGGATTACGTTTGGGTGCTGCCGCCATCACGACGCGAGGCATGGCGGAAGGTGAGATGCAGAAGATTGCTAGTTTAATCGTCCGCACTTTGGAAAAGTATGACGATATCACACATAAGAAAAAAATCGCTAGTGAGGTGAAAAAATTAGCAACAGCTTTTCCGGTACCAAATTAAATTTGGAGGCAAGATGAAGCAGTATCATGATTTACTAAAGAAAATTATGGCTGAGGGTAGTGATCGTGCTGATCGGACAGGTGTTGGGACGAGAGGAATCTTTGGTCATCAGATGCGAATGGATCTTTCGAAAGGTTTTCCACTGCTGACGACTAAAAAAGTTTTTATCCGTGGCATTATCGTTGAATTGCTCTGGTTCTTGACTGGAGACACTAATATCAGGCCATTGGTCGAGCAAAATGTTCATATTTGGGATGATTGGCCATACGCTGTATATAAAAGTAGTAAAGCATTTAGCGGCGAATCACAAGCTGAATTTATCGAGAAGATTGTTACTGATGATATTTTTGCCAGGAAATGGGGTGACCTTGGACCGGTTTATGGCAAACAATGGCGCCGTTGGGAGATGAAAGACGGCAAAACTTTTGACCAAATTGCCTGGGTTATCGACGAGATCAAAAAAACACCATACTCTCGTCGGCTCCTCGTCAGCGGTTGGAATGTTGGTGAGATACAGGGCCTAGTCAAGGGAACTAATTCAGCACCACCGCTATGTCACTCACTTTTTCAGTTTTATGTCGACGGCGACAAGTTATCTTGTCAACTATATCAAAGATCAGCGGACTCATTTCTCGGAGTGCCGTTCAACATTGCTTCATATTCTCTTCTGACGATGATGATCGCTCAAGTCACCGGCTACAAACCGGGTGAATTTATTCACACTTTTGGTGATGTTCATATTTATAAGAACCATTTTGACCAGGTCAAACTTCAACTTTCCCGTAAACCGAAGAAATTACCGACGATAAAGCTAAATCCCAAAGTCAAAAACATCGATGATTTTAAGTATGAAGATTTCACACTGGAAAATTACGATCCAGAGCCAGGAATCAAAGCACCGATCGCGGTTTAAACAAGCAGTAAGCTTTTAAGCAGTAAACAATCAGTTAAACATGAAAAAGAAACCACGAATTAGCATAATTGTTGCCATTGCCGAGAACCGGGCGATTGGCAAGAACAATCAATTGCTCTGGGATATTCCAGAGGATTTGGCACATTTCAAGGAGAAAACACTTGGTCATCCGGTCATTATGGGAGAGCGGACATATCGTTCGATCGGTCGACTACTGCCCAAGCGCGCCAATATTATTTTGACAATGGATCAAAATTTTAAATGTGATGGTGCTCAGATTGCTCATTCGCTCGAGGAAGCATTTGAAACAGCCGCAAAATATGACGAAGAGGAAATTTTTGTGATCGGTGGTGGCATGGTCTATAAATCAGCTCTTCCATTTGCTGATAAATTGTACTTAACTATAGTTGACGGTGATTTCGACGCGGATGTCTATTTTCCCGAGTATGATAAAATATTCACCAAGGTGATCAGCGAAGAAAGCCACGATAATGGCAAAAACAAATTTAAATTTTTAGAACTTGTAAAGGAGTAGGATGATTATCGGAGTCACCGGCTGGTTTGCCTCAGGAAAGGATACGGTCGCAGATTATCTCAAGGAAAAAGGCCTTCAATCAATCTCTCTTTCTGATATTTTGCGAGAAAAATTACGCGAGGAGGGGATTGAAGTCATCCGCGAAAATCTACTGAAAAAAGGCAACGAACTTAGAGAAAAACACGGCACAGGTCATCTGGCCGAGCTGGCGCTAGCAAGAATTAAGAAAGTAGGAGGAAAAAATTGGATTATTCCTTCTGTTCGGCAAGTTGGTGAGATCGAGGAACTCAGAAAGAGCAACGAATTTGTCTTGTGGGAGATCTACGCACCGATTGAGATTCGTTTCGACAGAATGAGAAAGAGAGATAAAAATGGTGAAGACGACGCGATAGATACCATAGAAGAGTTTAAAAAACGTGAACAGCTGGAAACATCTGGTAAAAAAAATGCTCCACAGCTTGATTTGGTAATTCCGATGGCTGATATTATTGTAGATAATTCCGGTACATTTGAAAAACTTTATACAAAAATAGACAAATTAATCTCGGAGGTCAAATGAGCCCAGAATCTGGTCGAAAGACTAAAGACAAAGGACAAAAGCCAGATGGTGTCACGGATTACAAACGACCGACATGGGATGAATATTTTATGGAGGTGATGGAAACTGTTTCCAAGCGGGCAACTTGCGAGCGTGGTCGGAGTGGTTGCGTCATTGTTAAAGACAAGCAAATTGTAGCTACTGGTTATGTTGGTTCGGCGCCAGGGGACGATCATTGTGATGAAGTCGGGCATCTTTATCAGGAGCGATTAAATCCTGATGGGACAACATCAAACCATTGTGTTCGTACAATTCACGCTGAACAAAATGCGATCTGCCAAGCTGCCAAGAAGGGCGCCTCTATCGACGGAGGAACACTTTATTGTCGGATGACTCCATGTGCAGTTTGTGCTAAAATGATTGTTAGTTGTGGGATTAAGAGAGTGGTGGCACAACGTAAATATCATGATGGAAAACTTTCGGAAGATTTATTCGAAAAATGTGGTGTCGACCTTGAATATATTTATAACGAGATGCAAGAATACAATAATCAAAGCGGATTCAAAATAAAATAACCCCGTTTACTTAATTTGATTATTTGTGGTATAGTAGTTAATAAGATAATGATCCAAGCTGTTGATCGGGCTACCACCCCGGGAGGCTTGGCGCAGACCGAAGCGAATCGGTAGATTAAGACCCAATCGAGATGGAACCAGCCGATCCTTCGGCTTCTCGAGCCTTTGGGTCTTTTTTGATCAAAAAATTTTATATTGGAGTAAAAATGGATACCAAAAAAATTACAATCGAAACGAGAAAAGCGGAATTAATTGTCCGCGAAGCAGAGCAGTCTGACGCAAAAATAATAGCTGATCTTTCGATTCAGCTTGATCACGAACTAAGTCAAGCTGAGGCCAAAAAACACATCCAAAATATTTCCAAAGTCAAAGATCAGGAGATTTTTGTTGTCGAGGACACAGGATTTAAGGTGCTGGGTTTTGTCAACGTGACGGCACATTATGAAATGCTATCTGGTGTTCAAGCTAGACTTGGTGGGCTTGTCATTGACAAAAACGCCAGAGGTATCGGATTGGGACGAACACTTATGCAAACGGCAGAGAAATGGGCTAAGCAAAAAGGTTCGAAAACAATGAAAGTCAATTCCAATGTTGTTCGGACAGATTCTCATAAGTTTTATGAAAAAATGGGATACAAAAAATATAAACATCAAGTAGTGTTCAAAAAAACATTATAATAAATAAATTTTTTATCCTTTTGACTAACGATCGTTAGTCAAAAGGATAAAAACAAGAGAAGAGTAATAAGTAATAAGCAATAAACAGGACTTACACAAAATCCTCGTAGATCACGCTTCAGCGTGCTGGGATTGCACACAACTAAATTGTTTAATCCAGCTCTAACAAGCTAAAGCTTGCGCTACGGTGCGTAAGTTCTGTAATAAATTAAAATTTTATAACTGAAAGGAAAAAATGAACAAAGAAAAAGAAAATATTGATATTATGATGGCGAGGCACTCGCTCAGCCACGTTATGGCGATGGCTGTTTTGAAATTATTTCCGGAGGCAAAGTTGGCGATCGGTCCGGCAATTGAAAATGGATTTTATTATGATTTTGATTTATCAAGATCATTGAGTCCAGAAGATCTGCCAAAAATTGAAAAAATAATGCGGGAGATTATCAGTCGCAACTTTCCCATCGTGCGCTCGGAAAAAAATCGTGATGATGCGTTGATACATTTTGCTGATTTCGGTCAAAAATACAAAGTTGAACTAATTGATGACTTACCGGACGAAAAAGTTGGCTTTTTTACTATCGACTTTTTTGCTGACCTCTGCAAAGGACCACATGTTGAATCAACCGGAAATTTAAAAAACATCGGTTGGAAGTTGGATAAAATTGCCGGCGCGTACTGGCGTGCTGATGAAAAAAACGCAATGTTGCAACGAATTTACGGTTTGGCATTTGAAAATGAAGAAGAATTAGAAAAGTATGAGAAACTCATAATCGAGGCGGAAAAAAGAGATCATCGAAAACTTGGCAAAGAGCTTGATTTGTTTTCTTTTCACGAAGAAGGTCCGGGTTTTCCTTTCTGGCACCCGAAGGGGATAGAGCTTTGGAATGCGATTATAACATGGTGGCGCAGTGAACACAGGACTGCCGGCTATGTCGAAGTAAAAACACCTATTATTCTCGACCGAGTTCTCTGGAAAAATTCCGGTCACTGGGACCACTACAAAGAAAATATGTATTTTACTAAAATTGACGATCGTGATTTTGCAATCAAGCCGATGAATTGCCCTGGCGGAATTTTGATTTACAAAACAAATCTTCATTCTTATCGAGATTTGCCAATACGGATGGGAGAAATTGGTTTGGTCCATCGCCATGAACTAGCCGGCGTCTTGCACGGCTTACTGAGAGTGAGACAATTTCATCAAGACGATGCTCATATTTTCTGTACTGAGGATCAGGTTCAGAACGAAGTTGTCGATTTGATGGCTCTGATCGATCGGATGTACAAGAAGCTTGGCTTGAAATATCATCTCGAATTATCAACTCGGCCGGATAATTCGATGGGGTCAGATGAGATGTGGCAAAAAGCCGAAGCGGCACTAATCAGCGCGATGAAATCGAAAAACATTGAATACAAACTAAACCCTGGCGATGGTGCTTTTTATGGACCAAAAATTGATTTTCACATTGAGGATGCGATCGGTCGTACTTGGCAGCTTGGGACCATCCAGCTTGATTTTCAGATGCCCGAACGGTTTGATCTCGAATACATCGCTGAAGATGGTTTGAAAAAACGACCAGTGATGTTACACCGTGTCATACTTGGATCAGTCGAGCGATTTATCGGGATCATCATCGAACATTTTGCTGGAGCATTTCCGGTCTGGATGGCGCCGGTGCAAGCGATTATTTTGCCGATTTCTGACAAACATCTGGAATATGCTGAGAAGATTAAAAAAGAATTGTTTGATGCTGGAGTTCGTGTCGAGCTAGACAGCAGGACGGAATCCGTCGGTCGCAAAATTCGTGACGCTGAGATGCAAAAAATTCCATATATGCTGATAGTTGGCGACAAAGAGATCGAGGCCAATAAAGTTGCCGTCCGCAGATATGGAGATGGTGACAAGGGTCAGGTTGAAATTACCGAACTCCTAAAGCAGTTTAAATAATTTGAAAATCCCAAGCTACTTCTTGTTTGCAATCTCATTTAGAATCCGCCAACGACGCTGTTTCTCACTCCACGGGATGGGGTCTCCAAGCTTGTGAGCGGCGGTGCCTTCGCGAGGAGAGTACTTGTTGACATAAGCTTGGAAATATTTAACCTTCTTGAAAACTTCGACGGTCTTTGCAAAATCATCTTCTGTTTCTGTAGGATAACCGACAATAACATCGGTGGTAATTTTTACTTTCGGAATTTCTTTTTTGATCTTTCGTACTAATTTGAGATATTGACTGACGGTGTAAGGCCTGTTCATACTTCGTAATACTTTGTCACTGCCGGACTGAACTGGCAAGTGAATTTGTTTTGCGATTTTTGGTAAATTTGCAACAGCTGAGATAATTTCATCAGTCATGTCTTTGGGATGATTGGAAGTGAAATAAATTGTGAAGTCGCCGGGCAACTCGTTGATTTTTTTTAATAGTTCAGTAAAACCAACAAAAATGTCATCCTCGGGACCAGCGGTGTTCTTGAGAGTGGTGCCCGGGGATCCATGCGATGAGTCCTGGATTCCCGCCTCCGCGGGAATGACAGCACAAGAAGAGCGAGTGCCTCGATAACTATTGACATTTTGCCCGAGGAGCCAAATCTCTCTATGTCCAGACTTTATTGCCTTTTTGACATCGAGTATGACATTATCATATTTTCTAGATTGTTCACGACCGCGAGTATAGGGAACGACACAATACGAGCAAAAGTTATTACAGCCCTTCATAATCGGTATATATTTTGAAGTTGTTAGTAGTTGGTGACTGGGAGTTGGTGATTTTTTATTAAATTTTTTGTTGAGATTTTCCAGGCTGAAAAACTCTACTTCCTTTTTGGCAAATCTTTCCTTGTCATTTTCCAGCACACAACCGGACAAAAAAACCTTTTTGTTCTCTAAATTTCTGATAAAGCCAAGAGCCCGATCGACGCCTGTTTTCCTGACTGAGCAATTTAGGACAAAAACAAAATCCGCCTCATCGAGATTAGTTTCAACAAGTCCGCGAAACTTGAGCTCGTTTGCTAAAGTGACAGCATCAAACTCATTGTATTGGCAACCAAAAATTTTGATAAAAAACTTCATTTTTATAATGGACTTTTAATATTTTTCAGACTGGGATTAGTGACGTGAGTGTAGATTTGAGTTGTTCGAATATTCGAATGACCAAGTAGCTCTTGCACGTAGCGAATATCGGTACCGTTTTCAAGCAGATGGGTGGCAAAACTGTGGCGCAAACTATGAAAAGTTGCTTTTTTTGTAATATCGGTTTTACTCAATGCATTTTCAAAGATTTTTTGTGCGGTTCTCTCCGCCAATTTACCTCCCCTCTCGCTAATAAAGACAACTTCGTCAGTATTTTTTCCAGACAGGATTACTCTAAGGTCATTGACCAATTTCTCTGGCAGTAGCGTAATCCGATCTTTTTTACCCTTTGCTTCTTTGATATGGATAGTTAACTCGTCTAAATTTATATTTTGCACTTTTAGGTTGATAATTTCACTTACTCGAAGCCCAGCACCATAGGCAAGCGAAATAATCAGCTTGTGCTTGAGATTATTGGTTGCATCAATAATTTTGGCGATCTCTGATCTAGAAAGAACCACCGGTAAACTTTTGTTTCTTTTGGCAAATTTAATATTTATTTTTTGGTGGTAATTTTTTATAACTTCGCGATAAAAAAACTTAATAGCGTTTAAATATAGGTTTATGGTTTGCGGTGCATATTTTCTATCCTGTTTGTCGATCAGAAAGCTTTTGATCTTTGTCTCGTCGACTCGGTCTAAATCAATTTTTTTATACTCAAAATATTCTCGCAGACAGTTTGTATACGCCTTGATCGTCCGCGGACTATAGTTTCTGACTTTCAATTCAGTGGTATTTTGTTGCAAATAATCGTTCATATAGTATAATAAGAGTAATATATTATTATTGTACATATTTGACGTTTAATATACAACATGATCTAGATGTGGCATAAACTATGCGTCAATAAACTAGTTAGACGCAACAAAAAAATATTTTTTTAATTATCAAGGATAATTACTATGGAAAAGAATAATTTTTGTCAAAGTTGTGGCTACCCAATGGAAAAGGATAAAAATGGTGGTGGTACAAACGCCGATGGTTCATTGAGTGAAAAGTACTGCTCAATGTGTTACAGAAATGGAAAATTTCTAAGCCCACCAGAAATTAATACTGCCAAAAAGTTCCAAAATTTTTGTATTCAAGAAATGAAAAAAGACGGCATGAACGGAATCTTGGCATGGATATTAACCCGTGGAATTCCTAAATTAGAAAGATGGAAAAAATAAGGAGTTCATGATTACAACACACGATAAATGAAATTG
>PEZW01000014.1:0-6454 GCA_002773985.1 Candidatus Berkelbacteria bacterium CG10_big_fil_rev_8_21_14_0_10_43_13 | reverse complement strand
GATGCTTTTTTGACAGATTTGCATAAAACAATGGTGGGCAAAACCGATGAGGAAATTGAAACAATCAAGCTTCACCAAAAAAATAATATGGACGCTATCCGTGAATTTTGGAGAATGATGCAAGGTGCCGATGCTGTGCTTGTATTGAATCTTGATAAGAATGGTGTGAAAAATTATGTCGGTGGGAACACTCTGATGGAAATCGGTTTTGCCCATATTCTTAATCAGAAAATCTTTATGCTAAATCCGATTCCCGAAATGCCGTATTGTAAATCAGAGATTGAGGCAGTAAAGCCGATTATTATCAACGGAGATTTGAAAAAAATTATTTAACGTCGCACAACACCAATTTATCTAACAAAATACCCTGCTCTAGTAGGGTATTTTGATACAAGTAGTATTTTTGAAAAACGTTATTCAGCTTTTTTCTCTTCAGTTTTTTCCTTTTTATCATCGCCTTCGGTTTCACCCTCAACAGCTTCCTCACCAGTGTGTTCGACTTCGACAGCTTCGACATTTTCTTCGACGGCTTCGTCTAGCTCGGCCATTTCCTCTTCACTTCGAGGAGCTTGGACGAAGACGACAATTTCTTCCGGATCGGTCATAACTTCGACACCTGTAGGAATTTTAAGATCAGAAATTTTAATATTTTTTTCGAAATCATCCAAAACTGAGATATCAACCTCGATTTCTGATGGAAGATCAGCAGGTAAACACTCGATCTCTATGGCATCGACAGGAGTGATCATCGATCCGTCGAGATCAATCACTGCGGTGGATTCACCGACAAAGGATAGCGGCACTTCAGCGTGGATCTTCTCTTTCATATTAACCTTGAAAAAATCGACATGGATGACCTCTTCTGTCATCGGGTTTCGTTGAAAATCATGCACTAGAGTGTTAAATGGTTTTGCGTCATCAATCGCTAGCTCGACCAGATTTGAGGTTCCGGCATCACGAAAAAGCTGGTTGAAGGCGACTCTTTCGATCGAGATTGAAACATTGTCAAAATTTTTGCCATAAACAACACCGGGGACAAATCCCTGTTTGTGCAATTCCTTGGCTTTTTCAGTACGAGTTTTTACTTTGATTTTGTAGTCAGTCATAAGTGTGTCTTAATTATTATTTTTTATTATTTGTTGAATTTTCTTTGAATAAATGTTCGAAGCTACCGTCGAAATCCTTCAGAAATCGATACATCTCGATAACGTCGTCAGAATTTACCTTGTTTTTTGTATCTACGACATTTTTCTTCGACA
The DNA here is from genome assembly GCA_002773985.1 of Candidatus Berkelbacteria bacterium CG10_big_fil_rev_8_21_14_0_10_43_13. Taxonomy (GTDB): domain Bacteria; phylum Patescibacteriota; class UBA1384; order XYA2-FULL-43-10; family 1-14-0-10-43-13; genus 1-14-0-10-43-13. Next base: position 5,195 of record PEZW01000014.1, on the reverse strand, counting down.
TCGTGACAGTGGCCAGAAGTGGCATGTGGCCAGCACAACTCAGCTCGAGAAAAATGATTGTGTCGACGATGCCGCGAATCTGAATATTACTAAAGTTATAAGACTTGCCGCACTGAGGACAATGGACATTTTTTTGAACCGTCACTAACAATTTGTATAATTCTTGATGGTTCATACAGTAGTTAACTATAGTGATTTCCGAGCACAAAGTCAATGGCGCAATCCATGGTTACCCTCACCGACACACCAGGTGTGGGTGTGAGGGTGGGTCAACCTGAGTAATTTTCGATTAGAAGTGACTTTATATGTGATAAATTTCGTTGAAAATCTTTTTGGTCCAATGTAAATTTTTTGTATTGACTTGGGCTCATTTTAAATAATTCGTCATGTGGAGAAATATAATCAGGCTTATTATTTTTCGGGTCAATAAAATATTTGTATGAAGAATATGACCAGTCTGACGGATCTATTATTAATCCGGCCGAAGTTGGATTGAGATGAATATATCGAGTCAGGTGCAAAAGTTGTTCATCGCTTTGGACCAGGACATTTTTAAAAGGCCCGGTCCAGAGTGGCCCCGATCGTTTTATCCGTGCATTAAAATATTTTGAATAGGAGTTCAGCGTTCGATGCATAAATTTTGTAATGCCGCCATCTTCAGATTGTCTCAATAAAATGTGAAAATGAGTCGGCATCAAACAGTATGCGTATATTTCCACGAGCTTGTTGTTTTGGTGCTTCAAATCTAGCTCGACGTCGATTTGAAACTCCAAACTCAGGTCAAGAAAGTCAGAGAGTTTGTGTGTGAAATTACTAAAACGACAAAATCTCAGCAAGTCATAAAAGCGTTCGTAGTCTATCGCATCATTAAAAATCTTGTATCCAGCAATACTGCGATTGTAGAGATGGTAGTAGGAGCTGCTGTGTAATTGCTGTTTGCGAGTGGGCATGACTATATTATACACCACCTCTTACTCTCACACCAGGTGTGGGAGTAAGGGGTGGATCATGAAATGCGCTGGAAAAACGGCGTGTCCGGATATATTTTTTGTCTTTCGGAAATTTATTCGCTCTGGAAGCGAATCTATTGACAAAATAAGACTAATATGCTATCGTAATTATACGATCTACCTGTGAAAAGGTGGGTTAGTACCTACAAGGAGGTGCCCGCACATGGCGGCACAACAAGGCTGGAATGCTGAACCCGTCACCCGACGGGATGCTGTGTCCGCTACGGCTGGCACGAAGAGTGCTATTGCTCCCCTGTTTATTACAATGCTGCTGCTCTTGGTGGCCTGGGGGAGCTTGTTCGTTGTCATCGTAGATGGCGACAGCTGCTTTCCCTTGAAAACTGGAGACAGGGCTCTATGCCTCCGGTTCCTCTCACCTCACAAGGGTGATTTGGTCGTCTTTGACCATCCGTCCCTCGGGACGATGATCAAAGTCGTCACCGAGGATCGAATCGGGGTCGACGTTGGAGGGGCAGTGCTCCACGAGGGAGAGCTGTACGTTGCCGGATCCAATCCAGCGTCGCAGCCAGTCGGGATAATCCAGAGAAGCTGCGTCCGTGGGGTTGTCAGGTTTATCCTGATCAGCTCAACAGGGGGCAGGTCCTCGGCTTCGGCCGAGGACACACTCGAGCAACCGGCGACGATCCCATCAGCTGGTGCTCAACTTCCTCGCAAAGCCGTCATTGACGGCAGGCCAGAGGATATCCTTCGGACAGATCGTAACATGTCCGGACAAGATGTCCTGCGAATTCCAGGTGACTGGACCAGAGACTACATTCCTGGCCGATGGACCTACGATGTAGGTTCAGGACAGTGTCTGAAAATCGCTGGGTCATTTCTGGCCGACCCGGCGATGGGACAGGAGACGGTCGTTGAGGTAGAGGGTGGATTCTCCGGCTCAGCCCAGATGGGCTTGCCGGTTTTCCTCCTCGATCACCAGATTCCGAACGGCAACCCCGTGCTGCCATAGCCAGCTGTACCGAACCTCGGCGCTCTTTGTGAGCGCCGAGGGATCGATCCACTCTAATCACAACCATCTTCTACAGATGGTTTTTTGAATTACTTACTCTAGGAGCAGATCTATTGACAAATATCGATCTATATGATATTGTATCAATACAATCTGCCTGTGAAAAGGTGGGTTAGTACATCGAAAAAAGGAGGTGCCCGCACATGGCGGCACAACAAGGCTGGAATGCTGAACCCGTCACCCGACGGGATGCTGTGTCCGCAGCGGCGGGCACTGGTACGAAGTACCAGTGGGTGGCGAAGAAGCCACTCACCCCCAAGTGGTTTGACCGACTCATGGTCGGTTTTGTCATCATGACCGTTCTGGCTTCGACTGTTCCCATGCTGTGGGGCTGCTACCCCACCCTGGGGCCGTCTATGGAACCAACCCTGCCGTATATCGGCGGGTATATCAACTGCGAGAAGCTGGACAACACGGCAACTCAGTTGAAGGTTGGTGACATTGTGCGTCTCAGTGGGGACTCCCCGCTCGGCTACTCAGTGAAACGTGTAGCCGAAATCGACCCTGATCGTGGAGTCTTCGTCCGCGGAGACAATGCGGACTGGTCGGCAGATTCGTCCTATGGGGCGGACCAGGACGATCCTGCTCGTGAGGTCTGGATTCCGTTCTCGGCCGTTCTTGGTCGGGTGACGGCGATCTGGTCGCCCAGAAGGGCACTACGGTCGTTATCTGGGTCTGGTCGGTATCAGAACTGGATAGAGTTTGTAACTCCAGAGTCATTCCGACGAACGGAGAATATCTGGACTCTATCGATGGCCAACGAGACGCCGGCCGCTACAGTAACTGTGTTCGATGCGATGCATCGACGCAAGGTGACTGTAGCAGGGACTGTCGTTGCGGACGGCATTCACGGCTTTGTCACTAGGGTCTACGCGAACAACCTGCCCAAGTATGTCGACAGCTTCTTCAGTTATGAGGCCTTCAGAATCGTGTCATCCAAAGTGGTGGCGCGTGCGGAGAAGGCCATCGCTGTTGAAGTTGAAGGTGAGAAAGCAGTGCTGATGGCCAAAGCGGTGGATCCCAGTCGAGCTGATGCGCCGCTTTGCGGTGAGTTGTGGGAATCCGGTCCGATGCCTGGGTCAAGCTGGGAGATTCGATTCGATGCCGTGCGGCCCAGGGTGATGATCGTGAGCTCTGTAGCACTTGGAACTATGCAGGCAGAGACATCCGACGACGGGGTTCACTGGATCGAAGCACCGTATTCGGTTTTGCCTCCCCAGGAGACGACGACGCCGGAAACGACTGCTGTCCTAGCGCGTATCAACGCGCGAATCTGGCGCATCAGGGCCAGGGGTGAATTCATGGATGTCACTATCTCGGCGGTGACGTTCAAGTAAGATCCCAAGGGGGGATCTGCTCCGCCGTGCATTCGTGCGCGGCGGAGTTTTGCGTCTATTGTCAATCCATAGCTTATGATTTAAGAAAAAGACTTGTCTAAAACTGAGTTTGAAACTATACTTGTTATAGTGAAGTTATTATAAATTAGTGTACGTGGGAGGGACGTGTTCTCACTAGTCCGATCTATCAAGACTTGGCTCAGAAAAATGAAGGGGCAATATCTTTTTTCGCATTCACTGACGGCATCTGGTGGATCTTTTAACAGTCAAAAAAACGAACCTAGAATTATAGAAGATTGGAAAGTATTACTCGAAGAAAAAATCGAGCAAGGACACCATAGTACGAAGACAATTATACCTGCCTTTCGCGGACTGCATCACCAGCTAAGTCGGAAGTATCGCTGGTATCATCAGTGGCACACCTGGAAATTAGCTCCTGCGGTTCATGCGTTACTTCTTTTTCTAGTGATAGCGACGGGTACTTATCAGGGGTTTAAAATTGCTTCAATCAAGAATCCAACGGAAAAAGTACATGCAGGTAATTACTGTCAATCAACTGGTGGTGGTGGAAACTGGAGCTCAGCCAGTTCTTGGACAAACTGTTCTGGTGGATACCCTCAAACGTCGGACTCGGTTGAGATCATGAGTGGTGACACTATAACTCTCGACATAGATTCCTGGATACTTAGTCTTACAATTGATGAAGGTGGTACGTTCGATGCGTCCAGTAACACTCTTAGTTTAGCTGGTATAGGAACTCCTCTTACTGTATTGGGCACGTTTAATGCGTCAACAAGCACGATTAAATATCTTGGTGCTGGCGATGTTACTGTTACAGCAACGAGCTATAACAACCTTTCGACTGTTCCGAATATGGGAAAAAACAGCTATACAGTCAGTGGTGCAGGTAATAGTGCCTACAACGGCACATACACAAAAACAAATGATTTTTATAACGACTATCCTATTTATACAAATGGCACAAAGGACATGGTGGCACATCCCTCAACTGCAACTCAGGGGGATTGGGACTTGACTGAGAACAACTTATATGAGGCTATCGCATATAGTGTCAATACTACAAACTTAAGTATTATTCCAGATTCTGGATGGACGGTCATAGAGGGAGTAGCCCCAGCTCCTACAATGGCAACTGTGGATGGTGGTACCGTTACCTATACATTTTCTTCTGGATCGATCAGTGTTGGGGGCGACTATGTTAACGGTAACACTGCCTGCGAATTGATTACGGATGCCGATAGCAATAATCCGGTCTTGGGTATAATTGGCTCGTTTACCAACTCAATAAATGCAACATTTATTGCTCCAAGTGCTACTTCCATGTTGGTTGCTGGGGACTGGACTAATTCGGGCACATTTACACATTCATCTGGGACAGTGGTTTTGTATGGTGTAAGTCAAACAATTAGCGGCGAGACAACTTTTTACAACCTTAGTAATTACGATGCCAGTGATTTAACAATTTTGTTTGCTTCAGGCACTACTCAGACTATCGAAAATGTGTTTACTATGGTTACAACCTCTGGACACAACATAACACTGGGACGGAGTGGTGGATCAGGGACTGACCAGTGGCACATAACAATGGCTGCAAATACCCTTGCCTATGTCACCATAGAAAATTCATATAATACAACTGGAGTGGGTCAAGATACAGCCAACACGACCGATGGTGGTAACAACACTAACTGGTTCTCAACTTCATCTACCCCCACTCCTCCCTCAGGCTCCTCCATTGGCAGCATCGATACTACCTCCTTTACCGTCTCTTGGACTGACAACTCATCAGATGAGACC
>PEZW01000005.1:7762-19353 GCA_002773985.1 Candidatus Berkelbacteria bacterium CG10_big_fil_rev_8_21_14_0_10_43_13 | reverse complement strand
GTAGTCCACGCTTTAGCGTGTGTTCAAGCTGAAGCTTGATCTACATTTCAATCCGTAGCCCACGCTTTAGCGTGGTGCAACTTTACAAACTTTATAACTTTACAAACTTTACAAACTTTCTACTTTATAAACTTTCTAACTTTATGAACTTTATGAACTTTCAAACTATAAAATCTCTTTGATCTGCGAGCGAAATGCAGGAGTTGGCAGCTTGTTTACCCCGACATAGTAGAGGGGGCTGTCGCACTCAATTGTTCCCCCTCCTTTTACAAGGAGGGGTCAGGGGTGGTTGGTTCCTCCTCTTAGTAAGGGGAGGTTAGGTGGGGTATGTGATACCCCCAACACCCACAAAACTTTTAAGGCGGCTAAGCCGCCACATTCGCACTCGCAGGTCAAAGGATTCTAGTCTCCCCTCCTCTCCAAGGAGAGGATGAGTGAGGTTAAATTCACTTTTTGTTTCGCCCTAAAAATCAAAAAAAATTGTCATCCTCGGGCAGGCGCTAGCCATGACCCGGGGATCCATTCCGCTTTGACATTTCAAGTCAAAAGTCAGATTTTGTATCACTGTATTAACACGTTGTAACCAATCTTAAAGAATGAAGGAAAAAAGAAAAATTCAATTTTTGAAATCTCTTTTTTCTCTTCATCAACTTACAGCTTGCAGCTTATTGCTTACTGCCTACCTACTGACTAGCTGACTGGCTGAAAAACTGACCAGCTGACCAGCTTGCTTTCACCTGTTTCTCAACTCAAAGCTTGTGGCTTTCAGTTGAGGAAGGGTTTTGGAGCGACGCTATGGTGGGCGTCGCTCCTGAATCGTGGACCGTGCGGTGAAGCACGATCTCGGTAGATGGCTACACCGAAAATGAATAAGGGTGTAGTCAGGATAATTGCATGGTGCTGTTGGTCGCACCAGACCTCGGTGGATTTCAAATTCATTGCCACCGATCACTCTCAGTTTTGACCACAGAACTAAGAGACAAACTGCTTGATTTTCGCAGGACGATTACTCGTCTTCCGGTTCGTCAACCTCCTTCTCCTGGTAACCGAGCGCCGTCGGCGCCGGTCGGCGCATCCGCCGCCGTGCCCGCGGCGGCTCGGCCTCCTCGACGACGGCCTCGACACCCTCGTCGGGGTCGAGGGTCACCTCGAGGGTAAACCCCTCGAGAGTGAACACGGTGGCCCACTCCACTGGCGCCCTCCCCCTCGGGAGGCGCCCCGCGACCACCGGCGGCGCGGCGGCCAAGCCGCGCTGGAGGACGGTCAACCCGTCCTCCTTGGCCTCGATCATGTAGTTCCGCACGTCGAGGCGGGCACGGAGGTTCTCCGCGACCGCCTCGATCCCGACCGCCTCGACGGCGCCGGCGAACTCCGGCAACTCGTCAAGAGCGTTGGCGGCGGCGAACATCGCCGCCAGGTGCTCGGCAACCCGCCAGCACACCCGCCTGTCGGCGACCTTGCTGGCGACCCGCTGGTCGACAAAGGCGCGCAGCGCCTCATCGACCGCCGCGGTGGCAAGGGTGAAGAGCTCGAGTCGATGCTCGAGCGGCATCTCCTCCCGCCACCCCTGACCCGTCCGGTCCGCGGCGAAGCCGCGGATGGCAAAGCCGCGGGTGCGATCGGACTGCCCTTCGGCAATCACGACCACGCCCAGACCGGCCCCCAGCAGCTCGAGCCCCGCCACCGCCGCGTTGGCAGTGTCGTGGTTGGAGTTACCGTGCGTCAGCACGGTCTCCACGGTGCAGCCTGCCGGCAGAAACACTGCCGGCAGGGGCTCACGGAAGCGCCTGAGCCCGTCGCCAACGCGACGGGTGCGGCCCTCGGTTTCGAGGTACTTCTCGTACCCGAAACCGGTTCCTCCGACGATGTCGGGGCGGGCGACGCCCCAGCTGCCGCACCGCACCGACACAAACCCAGCCGACGACTGCGCCTGATACCCGCCGGTCCCGATGACCAGCGGGAATTCCATCCGCCGGCCACGATTGGCGACCAGCTCCGCCAGACTGCCCAACTGGGCAGCGAGGCGGAGGACCAGCCCGGTGGCCGTCTGGGTCACCGAGGCCGTCCACACCGACAAAAGCCGGTCGCGCGTGTCGATGAACAATACTGTCATGTCACTCTCCCGCTCAATCTGGCTCGAGCTTAATCGGCCAGGGCAAAGGGTTGTCACTGATTTGAATCAGTCGTCATCTTTTCCAGATGTTTCACCTGTTCCCCAACTCAAAGCACTTATGGCTTTCAGTTGAGGAAGGGTTGGTGGGCGCCGAGACAATGAAGTCAGGGCGCCACACCGGTTTACCCCGTACTCTCCGGATGGAGTAGTACTGGGGTTGGAATCCAGCCGAATCTTACGATAGGGATGGATTGGGTTGCTGGTTTTCTTGTCCTCATACCAGCGAAACGAGGTCCTGCTTTGTCGGACAAGCAGGCAAACTCCCTTGAAGAACTTATCTGAAAGATTGCCGATCTTTCAGACCCCGCCTCCAAGCACGGAAAGCTTATTTCAGGCGGCTCAGACCTTTTGATTTACAGGGGGGGCTACTCGGACGCGGGCTCGCGCTGCCGCCGCTCCCAATCCTCCATCCACTTCAAGTGGGTGGCGATCGCGGCCTGAACCGCAGGCACCCAGACCGACAATTCCGTCCGCAGCCTCGCCGATGCGGAGACGTACGCCGCACAGTTAGTGTGGACGATCCCGCCACCGACGGTGGCGGGCGTCCACTCGATATCCGCCTTCTTCACGGTCTGCTCGCCGGGGAGCAGACCGTTGCTCAGCCCCCCCCATTGGCCGCCGTCAGCGCCCACTGGCGCTCGACGCCGGCGATGAGAAGGGCACCGAAGCGGGTAGCGGTGTACCCCCAGCTCTGCGCCTCCCCCTCATTCACCGGGGGAATCCACTCCCCCTCGACGACCCCACCGGCCGTCTCTGCGGCGGTGGCGAGTTCCCGGGCCGCCGCCTCGTAGGCGGCCCAAGCGGCCGTCTCGGCGGCCTCGGCCACCACCACGGCGGGGTGGGACAGGGCGATCCCAGCCCCATTCCCCGCAGCGTGGCGGACGGCCCGCCACGCTTCTGCAGCCGCCTTGAAAAGCCCATAAATGGGCTCCGGCGGATTCTCAATGTCCCGATAGTGGGACGGCTCGCAGCCGTCCGCTCGACTCTGGGCTTGCGCCCAGTTCAGCATGTTTTCGGTACCCATTTTCAATTCCTCTCCGCCTTCCGGCGGGCTGATGTCCGGTTTTCCAGCTTAGGCGCTATGCGCTTCGGCTAGATAAACTTCGTTGGACGACCAGCAAACGATTGCTCTGCACGTAGTGCAGTTTGCCGCTCAACAAAATTAAAGATCCTTCGGCTCCGCCCCGATAGTTTTCGGGGCTTCGCTCAGGATGACAATAATAATGATGAACGGTGTAACTGCACTGTGTGATTTTTCTTGCCTGGATTCCCGCCTTCGCGGGAATGACAGAACAAGGGAACTCCGATCAACGCTATACCCCTCGGGTTAGTATTTAGGGGATAGTATTGAGTATTTAGGGTTTAGCACCCTTTATACCAAATACTTATCCCTTTATACTGGATTGTTGGGCAAATGGCTTGGCCGCTCGTTGCTTTTGCCTTAATAATGTATAGACAGAAAGATTCAACGGGTTCATTGGCTAGTCATTTTTCTTTTGCTTCAGCGGATGACCAGATAGATAGTATTTAGGGGATAGTATAAAGTATTTAGGGTTCGACCCCCTTATACTAAATACTCGACCCTTTATACTTGTACGGCGTTATTCACGCCGTTTTGTAATTATCAAGATTCCTCCCTTCCACTTTGCTCGGGATCGGAATGACAAGATAATTACGGGTAAGCCAAAACACACCAAAGGTGAGCTTGGGCTGGTATTCTGGCGTGTGCCCCTCCTAGAGACAAAACGCCGGAAAAAGAGTAATCGAGTTCAAGATATCTGCCGCCCTCCGCATAATACGTAATACGTTATACGTAATACGTTATACGCCTATGCTCTTGCGGCTGAACAAACTTATCTCTAAACTCCTGTGTCAAGGATAAATCTATTACTCATAATTAGTATTAAGGGGTTAGTATAGAGTATTTAGGGAATATATCGATTATTATAATGCAACTGCCTTATTGGCGCTGCCGGATGTCCGATATGCCTATGCTCTATACAGGTTCTCAATACTGGGATTCCAGCCGTTATTTCGGCTGGCGTGAATTAGGGTGTGAATCAGCTTACCAGCTATATTCTCCTTCTAACTCGCTATTTGATTGTCAAGGTTCTGTCCGTCTTGAGTAGCGGCCTAGCACTCCTGCGCTGTACGCCTGTCTCAATGTGACAACGCTATTATATAACAGCTTCGTGCATTTGTCAAGGATGACTGACTCAATTATTAAGTACAAATTTGCAGAATTATCGGCACATTTTTGATTGTTTATTGGCTCCTATATTGAATAAGTTATTATATAATAAATTATACTAATTGTCATTGTGTCAAATATTATTGACAAACCAATGGGTTACGCATATCATCTGAGTATGGACAAAATTGAAACAACTGACACGGCGACAACGAGTCATTACAGTGATGTACTGAAAAGAACCGGCCTGACCGAAAAGGAGGCCGCCGTCTATGAAACGCTGTTGAAAAATGGCCAAGCCGGAGTCAACGAATTGACCAAAGAAATCCCCTACAAGCGGGGCGATCTCTACAACATTCTCTATTCCCTCCGCGACAAGGGCATCATCGAGCAAACAATCAAAAATAAAAAAATTCAATTCCGGCCGATGGATCCACATAAGCTTAAGGAGTACATTGTCGAACAAGAACAGAAATACCGTGAAGCTGATTCGTTGATCGACACCGTACTGCCAGGGCTCTCCGAAATGTTCAAGATGACGACAGAGCGACCGATTGTCAGGGTTCTTGAAGGCTACGATGGAATCAAGGAGTTATACGAAGACACTCTCAAGGTCGCCAAGCCGATTAATTCTTTTCTCGAAGCGGCTGAATCTGATCCGAAGATCTGGCGCTGGCTTCGTGATCATTACGTCCACCGTCGGGTCAAAGCCGGTATTCCCGCTCACGTTATTGTCGCAACTGATGAAGACGCCAATAGCACCGACTATCTCTCCCACGATGTCGAAGAGCTCCGAGAAACTCGGGTTATCAGCAAAAAACTATTTCCCGCTAAATTGGAAATTCAAATCTATGGCAACAAAGTAACTTTTGCGAACTACAACAAGGACGACGCCATGGTCGGAGTCATCATCGATAATATAAACATTGCTGAGAGCATGCGGGGTCTGTTCAAGTTGGCCTGGGAGGGTGCAGTAAGGCCTAAGCCGCCCGATCAATCTCGTCCCTAATTTTCTCTATTTCATTTTTATTATGGTCAGTTCTATTGTAAGACAATGATTGCATATAGCGGATCATTTTTTCTTGCCTTCCTTTGTCAAACGGTTTCTCGGCAACAAAAAGGTTTTCCTTTATCAGTGGTCTTCGATCAGAGTCCCCTCCTGCAAGTACAAAATAACTATCAGGAAAAGCGATGTGAGGATCAAAACCAACTCCTTTTAGTGTCTCGATGATCTCACTGTTTTTCGGAAAATAACGCCATGTCGCTCGATCTTCATCCTGCTCCGTAGGACTCTCAGAACTTGTTGATGGTGCATCGCGCAGAGCACCAAGCGGTTCAGTCGGATTTGCATCGTGAAACTCCCGAATAGCCCGCGCATACCCACCAAAATTACGATCAGGCATCTCGATAAAAATTCTGCCACCGGGACGTAAAATACGATAAGCGTTTTTCAAAACTACCTCCATCCCTTCGACACCACGAGCGAAACCAAGCGTGTGCCACATAATAACGACGACATCAGGCTGTCTCTCACCAAAATTTTGTATAAACTCATCTGGACCAAAATGAGAAAAATTACCTTGATGAATGTCAATTTGATCTGGAAGAGTGTCGAGTTTGTCATCTGTTATTTCGAGACCACAAGCACTAAAGGCGTTTTGAGTTGAGTCGACTAAATGATCCGGGCGTTTGCTACGGATAGCATCGATAATCTCCCCTGGTCTTGTCTTAGAATCATCGATCATCCGCTGTGAAATATCTATGCCAACGACCCGACAGCCAGACAAGGCAAGCGGTATAGCGATGCGACCATCTCCGGCACCAATATCATAGATTAGTAGCTCAGACGGATCACCTGTAGTTTCCTGCGATGGCATTTCTCCAATGCCTTTTAGAAGCGCTACAAGGCTCTGAGTTGTATCACTTGTTTTGCCCTCATAATCACGTAGTGAAAATTCTTTATTGTTATAAAGCCTGGTCAAGCCGTCAGAAATAACCTGTTCGGAGACAGAAAGCCTATCTCCAGTCTCGGCAGTATCCATCAAATATCGACTGAGAATAAATTGAGCCTGAGCAAAATTTTCTATTGTCGGTTCCATATCGACAACCATTTTCAGTTCGTGGTTCATATAGTGCAGCCACTCAGCGCTGGACAGTGCCTGATCAACAATCGGCTGACCATAGTTATCAAAAGCATCGGGCTGATTATGCTCAGCTACCGGATAAACCAGCGCCGCCTGTGCCTCGCGCAAAATCTGTTCTCGAATAATATTTACCTCGAGTAAGTCCTTGGCAGTCGGATTTTCCATATCGACACGCAGGACGTTTTTTACCCATTCAGCAACTTTTTCCGCAGTTTGATAAACTTCGGCGTATTTACTAAAACGTTCTTTCAGCTCGTGTGTGGGTATGGTCGAGCCAAGCTCAAGGATTTTTTCCCCCGATTCCGCATCAAATTCCAGTGACCGAAATGCCCGAAAACCATCCTCGCCAAACTTGGCAATGAATTTGAAAAACTTCTGATGCTCCGGTGACTCCTTGTCGTATTTACTTAGATGAAGCAAAACAAATCCCTGCTCTGGTAATGAAAGATTGTTGAAACGAAAACCAGACTGTTCCTCCGCGCGCCCAAACTGCTCTATATATGTTTCGAAATATTTTGTTTTAAAATCTTCAAGCAATTTGAGCTTTTGTTCTCTGTCCGCTTCAGTCTCATCTGGTCTCGGTGTAAAAAGCATCTCAAGGGTGATTGTTTCAAGGTTTTTTTTGATTGCTCCCTCGTTTTGAGCCGTGAAATCTTCTGACTCCAGCTGAAATAGTCCGATCAGCCTCTTGAGTTCATCAAAGACACCAACCTTACCGTCAGCCGTCAGCCGGCTGACAAAACCATCATAAAGTCCAACATCAAAACGGCGACCGAGATAATTGACCCCCTCGGCTGATATACCGACTTGCCCAAGCTCGAGTCTGTAAAGAAGCGAAAGAAGACGGTTTTGATCTTCGTCCTCAGCATTTTTCAGGTCATCCAGTATTCTAGCTACGCCAACTTCAGCATTATTTCTGCTGATAGCGGTAGCAATTACCGGCCCGAAATATGGATCTTTGCTTTCATCCCAGAAATTAAGTAAAAAATCCACCAGCTCTTGACTTGAATCAATTTTGCCAAGCTCTGTTATTGCCTGTTTGATTACAAACTCGTAGGTGCCAATTTCAGCTCTTTCAGTATCATAATCTTCAGTATTTCTCGCTGTTGAATGATCTGGAAAATTATTTAATTGCCTCTTAGCGTTTTCAGCCGAGTAATCAGATTTATAATAATTTCTAGTCCGAAAACTACTAGCCAAAGTTTGGTCTGAATTTGAGAGCTTGTGACGATAATCCAGAATATGTCCGAATAATTCTCTAATAATATCCTTCATCAAAGATATTTTTTCTTCATCTGGGAGGTGGTCATACTGTTCCGCACTCCCGTTACCATTTAAATTGTCCTTGGAGTATAAGTAATTTAAGTCAGAGCCAGCATTGTCATCTGGTCCGGCACTTGGGTCATCAGGGTCATAGACTGTTTCCCGAAACATATTGACCCAGTCAAGGCTATGTCCTTCCCAAATTAAATCTGCCACAGCATCTTCAATTCTGTCTCCGTATTTTGAAAAAGTTTGTTTAAATTTTTCACGATTTCGAAAGTAAGTGCCTCGCGGATTTTTTAGTCTTTTCTCTACCTCGGCTTCTTCTGCTACATACTTTTGAAATTCCGATTGTCCATCTGGTTCTGGAGAAAGACTATTTCCATCGCCAAAATCGCCACCTTCGCTACCTTCACTAGGCGGATAATTTTCCCGAAGGCTATATTTTTCTCCTGATGATTCAAACATTTTTTGAAAACTTAATATTAACAGCTTAATTCTATCGCCAAAACGATTATAAATCAAAAAACACTTCTATCGATGAAGTGTTCTTGTTTAAAAAAAATGATTTGTGGTCCGTCCGCCTCGCAGAAATCTGCGAGGCGGACCGGAACGTGGACTCGGGAAGTTCACTGCCTCTTCCTGCTAGTCCGATGCGCCGGGTTGCTTCCTCGGTGCAAACCGCTCCCCTTCTTCTCGTGACCGAGCGGCTCGATGATGTCCGCCTCATCGGTGTAGTCCTCGATGAACAGGTCGAACATCCCGTGCCCAGACCTGTTGCTACCACAACCCGTCCCCAACGGTTGCATCAGGTCATGGACCTCCTTGGGGGTGTAACCTTTTCTCACTCGAGTTCTCCCGCTCACCTTTTGAGCGTTTATATTAAACCATATTTTATAAACAAAGTAAATACTTGGCGCAGTAACTGATCACCCACCCTATATTTGTCATCCCTGCCTGAGGCTGGAGAGCTCATTCGAGTCTGAGCGACGAGGTCGCTAGACCTCAGAGTCGAAGACAGGGATCTTTTTCTTCTTTTAATACAAGATCCCGCATCTCAAGCATACAGTGCGGGATGACAATGAGCAATTACTTGAAATTTTAGACTTACACTCGGACACGCTAAAGCGTGGGCTACAAAATAAACGTAGTTCAAACTTTAGTTTGGATCCTCACCCTAAAGTGTGATCTACAAAGATGCGTAGCTCAAGCTTTAGTTTGATTTAGGACACGCTTCAGCCTTCGCCCAAGGCTACGACCGACAAGAAAGCGTGGGCTACCACCCTTCGCCCTGACAGGCTACGGACGGCACGGCGGTGAGATAATGTAGCCCACGCTTTAGCGTGAGATGCAACAAAAAATGCCTCATCTTTCGATGGGCATTTTACAAACTTTACAAACTTTATGAACTTTTTATTTTCCTACTTTATGAACTTTATAAACTTTCTAACTTGATTAACTTTTTACTTTACAAACTCTAAACTATTTACCCTTCTCGTCTTCGACGACACGATCACCAGCCAGTGCGGCGACCTTGGCTTCGTTTTCCGCTTCCTCGGCTGCTTTCTTGGCCGCCTCAGCCTCGGCGATGGCTGCTTTTTCTGCATCAATCTTGGCTAGCTCTTCCTCGGCACCCTTCTCTTCCCAGACGACATTATCTCGGTTTAGATCCTTCAGGCGAGCATTTTTGCCTGACAATTCACGCATATAGTAAAGTTTGCTCTGGCGAACTTTTGACTGTTTGATTCTCTCAACCTTGACAATTCTCGGACTGTGAAGCGGAAAAACTCTTTCGACACCGATGCCAAAAGATTCCTTGCGAACAGTAAATGAGCCGTCGAGACCTTTTCCATGCTGGACAGCAATCACCAGACCCTCGAAGGCCTGAACTCTTTCCTTCGCACCTTCACGAACCTTGACAGATACTTTGACGGTATCGCCGCTTCGCAGCTCGGGAATATTTTTCTTAGCATATTTTGTTAGAATTGATTCCATAATTCTCAGCGATTAAGCTGTAAGCTATAAGCTATAAGCCAATCGAATATTAAATTTCTTACTATTTGTTTCTTACCACTTACCACTTACTGCTTACTGCTTACTGCCTCTTCATCTACATGAATAAATGTTCTCTTGTCTTTATTGCCGGTAAAGGCCGTCACTTTCTTCTCTTGAAATTTGACCATACCTGTCTTCAGGGCGTACAGCGTGAAATCATCACCCATGCCGACGTTTTTGCCGGGATGAAACTTGGTACCGTGCTGTCGAATAATTATGTTACCAGCAATAGCTTTTTGGTCACCAAAAATCTTGACGCCAAGTCTCTTGGCGACAGAATCACGACCCAGTCTAGTACTACCGGCAGCTTTTTTATGAGCCATAACAACCCTTTTCGGGGGAATTTCTAATTTCTAATTTCTAATTTCTAATCAAATCCTAATGTTTAAAAATTAAACAAATTAAAATTGAATAAAAATTAAGAATTAAAAATTTACAATTGAAGTAAAACAATTTCCCGTTTTACGACTTGATAGTCTCTCCCGTAAACAAGAGGTGACTGAAGAGCAGTATAACCAATTTTTTTGATTTCGTCAACAGTTTCGCGATACAAGCTATATCGCCCGCCGTCAGTGGTCTCGACTAGAGGGAAGACGAGGCACAGAACTACACTATTGTTCAATTGTTCCATTGTTCTATTGCTATCACCGTCAACAATCGGACAATCGGACAATCGAGCCATATTTTTGAGAAATCCAAGATACAGCTCTTTAATTTTGCTATATTCACCTCTAGCCGCGTTCATACTCGGTACATATTTCTTCGGCTCACCAAGATAAGGCTCACAAACGACGACCACGTCGTCGTAATTTCTAATTTCTAATTCCAAATTTCTAATTAAGTCAGAACTTGTGGCATCTGCCTGGAATATTTTAATAAAATAGCTGTCATCCTCGGGCTTGACCCGGGGATCCAATCCTCTGCGCGCCTGGATTCCCGCCTCTGCGGGAATGACAGAACGCAGTAGCCACTTAATATTTTCCCTTGAATCCGCCACTGCCTTTTTTGAAATATCACTCCCGATCACATCAAGCCCAAGCATCAGTGCTTCAAGTAAAATATTACCGGAGCCACAGAAGGGATCTGCCACGAGCACGGCTTGTGGAATTTCTAAATCCAAATTTCTAATTTCTAATTTTTTTGAATTTTGGGTATTGAAATTTTGATTTTTTTTGATGTTTGTTTCTTGGTTATTGGTTATTGCTCCGAGCGCAATATTAATCATCGCGCGGGCAAGCTTTGGTGGCAGCATCCCGGAAAACTTGTCACCCCTCGGTTTGCCATAATCACGCTCACTCCAAGCTTCCGGATCGGTCACAGCAATTAGTTTTCCGACGAAATCATTGAAAAAACCGACCTCCAGTCCTTCGGTCGCTAATTTATTTTTTGACGACACTATGGTCGAGAGTTCTTTGTCTTTCAGCGCGATGAAACGGAGTGAAAGTTGATTTTTCAATTCTTTTTTAATATTCAGTCCGAGCGGATTTAATTGCGCCGCTCGATGCCGACCGTAGGCAGAAAAACCAAAATTGAATTTGCCGGTGATTTTACCAGATCGTTCCAGTATTAAGTCTTTAATTTTGCGCCTAAAATAGTTGTCATCCTCGGGCTTGACCCGGGGATCCATTCCCCTGGTGTTCTGGATTCCCGCCATTCGACTGTCGCTCATGGTCTGAGTGCAATCGAAGACCTGCGCGGGAATGACAGTTCCAGTCTCAAAAACTTCATAAATCTTTGTCACCCCCCCAAAAATATCAATTAACTT